>JAPUIN010000056.1 GCA_027297005.1 Acidobacteriota bacterium | reverse complement strand
GCCGCGGAGGGGGCGCGGGGTGATAGGGACGCGGCCCGCCGGATCTGCATCGAGCGGGGCCCGTTCGGATCGGCCCTCGAGAATCGCGCGCTCTCGGACGATCTGCGGGCCATGGTGAATGATTACTCCGGCTGGCATTTCGAGAACGTCCGGCACAACCCGTACCGTCCGGTGAGTGAACGCCTCGATGGGATCGCCGCGCCCGCGCTCGTGGTGGCCGGAGAGCGTGATTGGCCCGATTTCCGCGCCGTCGCGGATCGGCTGGCGTCCCGGATCCCCGGAGCCCGCAAGGAGATCATACGTGGCGCGGGGCACCTGGTTGGCATGGAGTCCCCGCGGCGCTTCGCGCAGTTGCTGGCTGGGTTTCTGGGCATGTCGGCCGCCCACGACGGGAAGCCCGGCCCCTGACGACGCGGATGAGATCCGGGTCACAGGAGGGGATTCCGTCCGGTCGTACCATCACGGGGCGTTCGCCACATCCGAGGAGGGTCGAAATGAGTAGAGGGATCTGGTCGTTTGCAGTGATCACTTGCGTGAGCGGCTTATTGATGTGTCAGGCAGCGGCTGTGGCCGGTGAGCCGTCGTTCGCGATCTTCCCCCGGGCGGGGCTGCAGGAGAAGCGGGCCGATGAGGGCGGACCGTGGCTCGAGTTTCTGAACGTGCCCGCGCTGATGGCGGGCCTGTACGAGCTGCCGGCCGGAGCCGACGACCACCAGACCCCGCACGCGCGGGACGAGATCTACTACGTCATGGGCGGTCGGGCCGAGATCGTCGTCGAGGGGAAGCGGCGCAGGATCGGTCCGGGTGATGTGATCTACGTGCGGCGTGACGCCGAGCACAGGTTCGAGAAGATCGATGCCGATCTGTCGCTGCTCGTGATCTTTGCACCCGGCGGGGAATGGGAGGATTGACATGCCCGACTGGCCCGCGCTGTCGCTGTTCGTTGCCGCGTCAATGGCCCTCCTCCTCACGCCGGGGCCGGCGGTGATGTACATCGTGGCGCGCAGCCTGGATCAGGGACGCCGGGCGGGGATCGTCTCGACGCTCGGCATCGGGGCCGGAACGCTCGTGCACATCGCGGCCGCCGCGCTCGGCCTGTCGGCGCTTCTCGTCTCGTCGTCGGCCGCGCTCGGCGTCGTCAAAATGCTCGGAGCGCTCTATCTCGTCTATCTCGGCCTGCGCCGCATCCTGGCGCACGAGGAGGAGGCCGCTTCGCGCAACAGGGAGCCGACGACGCTCCTGCGGATCTTCAGACAGGGGGTGGTGGTCAACGTGCTCAATCCCAAGACGGCGCTCTTCTTCTTCGCCTTCCTGCCACAGTTCGTCGATCCGTCCCGCGGTTCGGCCTCCTCGCAGATCATGATCCTCGGGACCCTGTTCGTCCTGATGGGGATCGTGAGTGATGGCGTCTACGCCCTGATGGCCGGCACGGCCGGAGGATGGCTGCGGGGGCGCCCGCGGGTCATGCGCGTACAGCGCTACGTGTCGGGAGGAGTGCTGGTTGCGCTGGGCGTCGCGACGGCGGTCTCGGGATTGAAGGGGACGTCATGATGGATGAAGCTGGCGGCGGCGGAGACCCGGGGAGCGGGGCGGGCGGAAACGGGCCCGACGATCCGGCGGCGCGCGTCCGGGCGGTGATCGAGTCGCTCTGCCTGCCGCACGAGATCATCTTGATCGAGCCGGCGTTCGCCGACACGGCGGCGTTCTGCGAGCAATACGATTATCCGCTGGAGCACGCCTGCAACACGATCATCGTCGCCTCCAGGAAAGAGCCGAAGTCGTACATCGCCTGCGTCGTGCTGGCGACAACGCGACTCGACGTCAACCGTCGGGCGAAGAAGTTGCTTTGCGTCAATAAGGCCTCTTTCGCCACGGCGGAGGAAATGAAGGTGCTGACCGGAATGGAGGTCGGAGGCGTCACGCCGCTCGCCCTGCCGGCCGGCGTTCCCCTGTTCGTCGATGCGCGGATCATGGTGCTCGACTGGGTCATCATCGGCGGCGGAGGCCGGGGCATGAAGATCCGGATCGCGCCGGAGGCCTTCACGCGGCTCGGCGCGGAGATCGTCGACGATCTGGGGCTCATGCGGAGCGCCGGGGAGGGCGGGTCTCCCGCCGGTCCGGCGGACGCCGGCCGCGTGGCGATCCGCCCCGAGGTGTTCACCCACCTGACATTCGACTGCTACGGGACGCTGGTCTACTGGGAGCGCGGGATCCTTTCCGAGGTCGGCGCCCTCCTGCAAGCGCACGGCATGCGGCCTGCCAATGGGACGATCCTCGATCTGTACGCCAAGCATGAGGCGGCGGCGGAGGCCCGGCCCTACAGGCCGTACCGGCAGATCCTGCGCGATGTCATGGCCGGCATCGCCGCGGATCTCGACGTCGGGATCCCTGCGCCGGAACTCGATGCGTTCCCCGATTCGATCACGCGCTGGCCGCCGTTTCCCGATACGGTCGATGCGCTTGGCCGGTTGAAGGAGCGCTATCGACTGGTCATTCTGTCGAACGTGGACGACGACCTGTTCCGGGGCACGGCGCGGCATCTCGAAGTCCCATTCGACGAGGTGATCACGGCACAGCAGGTGGGGGCGTATAAGCCATCCCCGAGAATGTTCGAAGCGGCCCTCCACCGATTGGGCGTGTCGAAGGAACGGATTCTGCACGTGGCGCAGAGTCTCTATCATGACCATGCTCCTGCCAAGCGTCTCGGGCTGACGACCGTGCGGGTCAACCGGAAGAGCCTGAGGCGTGGGACCGGTCTGGCGCCGCATGCCGAGGCGATGCCCGACCTCGAGGTGCCCGACTTGAACGCCCTGGCGCGCGCCCTCGGGCTTTGAGATGACGGTGCCCGATCGGCGGAGGCGGTGGGGCCGATCGGTGAGGAATGATGTTGAAAACAGAGGCCTGACGAGGACACACACGAGGAGGCACCGATGCGATTCCCGAGATTAATCGGAGTGACCTTCCGGACCGATCGGAGAGGGAACACGGTATGGAGAGGAAGGGGCCACCGGGCGGGTGCGATTGCGGCGCCGCTGATCCTGACCATCGCTGCCGGGGTCGCAGCGGGGATCGCCGATCACTTCCGGCACCTGCAGCGACTGCTCGACGCCGGGACGCTGATCCTGGCGGGCCGCACCCTGAACGAGGACGAGACGATGTTCGGGATCGTCATCTTGGAGGCAGGGTCCGCAGAGGAGGCGCGCCGCCTCATGAATGAGGATCCGGCGGTGAAGGGAGGGATCATGACGGCCTCGCTGTTCCCTTACCGCGTGGCGCTCATTCGTGCGGGTGGTGAGTGATGGCCGGGTACGTCATCATCGATGTGAAGATCACCGATCCGGAGCGCTACCAGGAATACAGGACATTGGCCGCGGCGACGCTCGAGGCGTACGGCGGCCGCTACCTGGCCCGCGGCGGGAAGGCGGAGACGCTGGAGGGGGACTGGGACACCGGCCGCATCGTCGTGCTGGAGTTCGACAGCATCGAGCGCGCCCGTGCCTGGTGGGCGTCGGAGGAGTACAGCGCCCCGAAGGCGGTCCGGCAGAGCGCTTCGGTAACCCGGATGATCCTGGTCGAGGGAGTCTGACCGCGCCGCGTGACGGGAGAGGTGCCCGTGGCGCGCATGTCCTATACTGGGTGATCGGGGGTTCCACTTCGGAGTGACGCAGGCCGATGCGGGGGCCCGGTGAGACGGGCCGCCAGGCGGGGCAAGCGATGACCGAGACGACGGAAGCGGCGGGATCGCTGCCGCAGGAAGCGCGCAAGTGGGCGACGATCTGCCATCTCAGCGCCCTGGTCGGGTTGATGGGAAACGGTGTGGGGTTTCTCCTGGCACCGTTGATCGTCTGGTTGATCAAGAGGGACGAGCATCCGTTCATCGACACGCAGGGGAAGGATGCGGTGAATTTCCAGATCACCATGTTCTTGACGCTGCTGGCCGGCGCCATCCTGGCCCTCGCCCTGGTCCAGGTCGGAATCATCATCATGCTGGTGGCGGCGGTGCTGATGACCGCGCTCCCGATCGTGGCCGCCGGCAAAAGCAACAGGGGCGAGTCGTACCACTATCCGCTGACGTACCGCTTCATCAAGTAGCGCTGTGGCCCGGTGAAGGGTGAGATGTGAGCAAGTCCGCGACGGTCCCTGCAGGTCTTCGGATGCCGGCGGAGTGGGAGCCGCATGAGGGGACCTGGCTGCAGTGGCCCCATGAGGACACCATTCCGGGGAACCAGTTGAAGCTGGAGAAGACGTGGCTCGCCATGCTACGCGCCCTGCGGGAACGGGAGCGCGTCCACGTCGCCGTGCCCGATGCGCGCAGGCGGGATCACCTGCGACATCTCCTGGAGTTCTTCCGGCTCGAGTCGGAGAACATCGATCTCCAGATCATCCCCACCAACGATGTCTGGGCGCGCGACAACGGGCCGATCTTCGTCCTCGATCGGGAGGGCCGGCCGGCGATCACCCGGTGGAGGTTCAACGGCTGGGGCGGGAGATTCCGCCACGATCTCGACGCGCTGGTGCCTGAGGTGATCGCCGATCGACTCGGCATGCGGCGCTTCGACGCGCCGTTGGTTCTGGAGGGGGGGGCCATCGAAGTGAACGGCCGTGGGGCGCTTCTCGCGACCCGCAGCTCGATCCTCAACCCGAACCGCAATCCCGGCGTCACGCAGGAACAGGTCGAATCAATCCTGGAGAGATACCTGGGGATCCGCCACGTCATCTGGCTGTCCGGCGCGCCCGATTCGATCTGCGAGGCGTTGGGGGACACGACCGACTACCATGTCGATATCGCGGCGCGTTATGTGGGCGACGCGACCGTCCTCTATACGTGGAGCGATGACGAGTCGGACCCGCGCCATCCCTATCTGAAAAAGCATCTGGATGAATTGCGCGCGGCGACGGATGGTTCGGGTAGGCCGCTGGAGCTGATCCCGCTACCGGTGCCGCAGGGAGGGATCTATGCAACCGATCCTTCCTCGATCTGGGGGCACGGGACCGGGTTCACCGACGCGGCCTACATGAACTATTACGTGGCGAATGGGGTCGTCCTGTTGCCCGTATTCGGAAACGTGCGGGACGAGACGGCCCGCAAGATCATTGGCGAGCATTTCCCCAATCGCGAGATCATCGGGATCCCCGCCGTCTCACTCACCGAGGACGGCGGCGCGATGCACTGCGTCACGCAGCAACAGCCGCGCGGGGAGGACCCGGCATGCTGATCCTTCCTGAACCCGATCCGGGTTATGATGCATGGTCACTCACGGGGGTCGTCCCGATCGGCGCGATGTCCTCCTGCCGGAGACCTGCCGCGTGGCGAAGAAGAAACGACGCAAGTTAAAAGCACGCACCGATGTCGGCATGAGGCCGTACGCCAATCGCGTGAAAACGGTCCTGAAGGATCAGGGTGCCCTGCCGCGCTTCCGCCAGGATCTTTCCATCATCGATGATCTCGCCCGTCTTGCCTGGCACGTTCCGGTGCTGGAGCGATCGCTGAGGGGGCTCGTCGCCGGCGCGGCGGTGGGAGGGAAGCGCCGGCTCGATGAGCGGCTCGGTGCGCTGGCGGCCGACGTCGAGAGGGTCCTCGGCCTCTGTCGCAGCGTGCGGGGCCCGCTCCGCCGCCTGCTGAAGGCGCGACCCGGCTCCCGCCCGTCAGGGTCCACTCTGGTGCCGTTCACCGGTCGATCGCATAAGTCACCCCGTGACGATGCGCGACCCGATTCTCCCTGACGGCGCGATCAGCGCTGCGCGGGGTCAGGGGTGTTCCGGCCGTTTTTCGACCGCCCCGATTTTCAGGGGCATGTGGTAACCTTCCGCCGGATGGCGTTCCAGCGCGCCGCGGAGAGCCGCTGCAATGACCCGGAAGACCATCTTGTGGACGCGGACGGTCAGCGCCCGCATCGAGTCCGGTCGGCCGCGGTTTCTTTTGCGTGCCAGCCTCAGGGCGTTGTCCGCCGCCAGTGCCCGGACCCTTCTCGAGGCGGCGGCGTCCGAGACCCCCGCTCTGATCGTTCTCTCCGACGATCTTCCCGAAATGTCGGCCTCCGAAATCCTGCGCAAACTCCGCGGTGATGAGCGCACCCGGGGGATCCCGATCGTCGTCCTGGCGCAGCCGGATCGGAACGAAGGATCTCTGCGGCGCGAGGAGGATGTCCGGATACTACCGAGTGACGTGACTTCGGAAATCCTTCAGGAATCGATCGTCTCGACCCTCGGCATCAGGCTACGCCAGTACGAGCGCTATCCGGTCGTGCTGCCGGTGGAGCGAGGAAGGATCTTCAGGGAGTTTCTCGGATATTCGAACTCGATGAGCGAAGGAGGAATGGGGTTCGAGACTCTGGCGCGCATTCGCGCCGACGAGATGCTGCCCCTGCGCATTTACCGTAACAGCGAGGAGAAACCGATCTCCGCGGTCGGGCGGGTCCGCGGCGTGCGCCCGAACATCGAAATGGGATCCGGCTACTCGGTCGGGGTTGAGTTCTACCGCATGAGCCGTGGAGATCGGGATCGACTGCTGGAACTCTTTCCCGGTGATTCGTGTGTGATCTGGGGGCCGGACCGCCCCAGCGACGTCCCGCCCGACAATCCGCCGGCAGGCGGCCGACGCGGCTGATCCCCGGTCTCGTGACGTACCGCGGTGAGAGATCCGGACTCGAGCGTCCCGCCAATCACGAAGGCCCCGCCGATCGTCAGGACCTGGGGAAGACCTTCTCCGCCGTCCCCGACAGGATCGCCTCGCGCGCCCGATCCGACATCGACAGGGAACGGAACGCCTTCAGGTTTGCTCCGATCGAGGGGACGCCCGGTCCCGGCCAGTCGGTTCCGAACATCGTTTTCTCGGCCATCTCCTCGAGGCGCGGGAAATAGCGCAGCAGCGCGCGGGGTGGGACGCCGGAGATGTCCATGTAGATATTCGGATGACGCCTCAGGAGGAAGAAGCAGACGTCCATCCAGAGCGGACGGCCGCCGTGCGCCATGATGATCCTCAGGTTCGGATAGTCGACCGCCACATCGTCGAGATCGATCGGATCGCCGTACTTGCTGCGCGCCGCGGGAAAGACGGACGTCCCGGTATGCACCATGACCGGGATGTCGAGTTCCTGGGCGCGCGCGTAGATCCCGGCCAGTTGCGGCAGATCTCCGCCGTCGCGGTAGGCGTTCAGGCGGAACAGTTGATGGGGCGGGTGGAGTTTGAGGGCGCGGATGCCGTGCTGTTCGACGGCGCGCGTCAGATCGCCCACCGGGTCGCGGGACAGCCGGGGATGCACGCCGCCCATCGGGACAAGGCGATCCTCGTGACCGCGGCAGTACCGTCCGACCCAGGCGTTCACCTCCTCGGTGAACCCGATCACGTCCGGGCTGACGTAGTTGACGAGCACCGCTCGGTCGACCCCCTCACGATCGAGATGCCGAAGAAGATTGTCGGGGGAGTCGCACAGGGAGCGGACCAGATCGGTATCGTTGCGCCCCGCGGTCATGCACGCGAGCGCCTCAGGGCGGAACATTTCCTGGGGCTGAATGTGGATGTGCGCGTCGACGACCATGATCGGGGATCCCCATCAACGCGTCCGGCCCGGGCCGGATGCGCGGGCGAACCGCTCAGCGCCCTCGGAAGCGCGGTCTGCGCCGTTCGAGAAACGCCGTCATTCCTTCGTTCTTATCCTCCGATTCGAACAGGATCCCCTGGCCGAGCCTCTCCGCGGCATGTCCCGCCTCGGCGCCATACGCGGAGGCGGAGAGCGCCAGCTTTGCCACCCGAAGCGCCAGCGGTCCCTTGCGGGCGATCGATGCGGCGACGGCGCGGGCCTCGTCGAGGACGTCATCGTCGTCGACGATCCGGTTGACGAGTCCGATCCGGTACGCCTCCTCGGCGTCGATGATGTTGCCGGTCAGGATCATCTCACGCGCACGCCCCATGCCGATGATGCGCGGCAGGCGCAAGGTAGCGCCGGCTGCCGGAATGATCCCCAGACCGACCTCGGGCTGACCGAATCGCGCCGACGTTCCCGAGATCCTGAGATCGCACGCGAGCGCCAGCTCGAGACCGCCGCCGAGCGCGTGGCCGCGGATGGCGGCGATGGTCGGCATCGGAAAGTTCTCGAGCTTCAAGAAGAGACCGGAGTTGATGCCACGCAGGGCGTCCCCGGCGCGTCGCTTCAGAAGCTCGCGAATGTCGGCGCCGGCGGCGAATGCCTCGCGGCCGGCACCGGTCAGAACCAGGACCCGGGTCGTGTCGCTCTCCGCGAGATGATCGAGGACCGCGTGCAGTTCGTCGATCGTCCTCGCATCGATCGCGTTGCGCGCGCGGGGGCGATTCAGTGTGACGATCGCGATCCCACTGCCGGTCTCCAGCTTCACGTTGCACAGCCGCGCGCCGGCGTTCCCGCTGTGGCGCCCGCGCGCCTTGCCTCGCGGGCCGTCGCCGCGGCGTTGCGTTCGGCGCCGGGTCCGGGCGGGCCGGGTGCGCGCGGATCTCCTCATGGCTTGAGGATGATCTTTCCGAAGGGAGTGCGATCCGCCATGGCGCGATGTCCTTCGGCGACGCGATCGAGCGACAGGACACGATCGATCACCG
>JAPUIN010000055.1 GCA_027297005.1 Acidobacteriota bacterium | reverse complement strand
TTTCCATTCTCCGCCAGATCGGCGCAGCGCTGACGATTTTCGGGTTCGAGGAGATCATCTTCGAGGGGCGTGCGGCGTTCGCGTTGTCGGCCCTCCCCGAGGGATTGAGCCGTTCCGGAGCGCTCTCGATCTCGATTCAGGCTCCCCACATCCGGCGGGACGAGGCCGTGTTCGATATGCAGCGCCTCATGCGGCGCCTCGCGCTGACGCCGCTCAGCGCGGAGGACTTTGCCGACATCACGAAGGTCCAGATGGGACGGCAGGCAGCATCGCTGCAGGGTGTGCTGGCGCTGTCGAGCCACCTCGGCTTTCGTGAGATGGCCGGGCTGGACATCATGAAATACCGCGAGGAACTCCATTCATCTCCAGACCGAACCCCCGAGCAGCTCAGGGACGTGGCTAAACGCTACCTCAACCCCGGGAACTGGATCATCGTCAAGGTCGGCCCATCCTCCTGATCGGCATTTTCCGCGGCGCGCGCTCGTAGGTGCCGCTCCTCCCACCGATCTTCCTCACCAGACGGACCGGCCCCACGGTCATCCCCCGGTCCAAACCCTTCGCCATGTCGTAAAACGTGAGCAGCGCGGCACTCACGGCGACCATCGCCTCCATTTCCACCCCGGTGCTCCAGCGCGTCCGCGCCGTCGTCTCCACCTCGATCGAGCGTGAGGAGTCCTTGAAACGCACATCGACCCCGACGTGATCGAGCGGAATTGCATGGCACAGCGGAATCAGTTCTGCCGTCTTCTTGGCCGCGGCGATCCCGGCCAGGCGGGCCAGCGCGCCGGCATCACCTTTCACGAGGGCTCCCCGCCTGACGGCGGCGTACGCCTCCGCATTCATCGAAATCGAGCCGACCGCCACTGCCTCGCGCAGGGTGAGCGGTTTGCCGCTGATGTCCACCATGCGCGCGTGCCCCCGCGCATCCAGGTGGGTCAGTACCGGCTTGCGCACGCGCCGCTTCCCCTTGCCTCGAGCCATCCGGGACCTCCCTGATCGCCCGCCGTTCGCCGACGGTCATGGCAGGATACCATGCCGTCGTGAACCCGCTGCCGGACGGCCGTCTGAGCGTTCCGTCAATTGGGCAGTCGCCTGAGCGCCCCATCCTTATAGAATAGGGTGCCCATTTCGGCTGAGGACGGCATGAAGCACCCAGCAGGAGAGGAATGCACCGATGAACCCCCAGACGCCGAGCCCCGCGCAGGCGCCGAGCCCGACCTACATGCGCGTCATTCGCCGATTCGTACGGGTCGGCGCGCGCGATGAGGTCGCGCGGCTTCTCGATCGCCTCTATCCCGCCGACGCCGTCCAGGTCTTGCAAGGCCTCCCGCCGAACGAACGCCAGGAATTCATCGACGTCCTGATCGGCCACACCCGGGCCGGCGCGATCCTGGCGGAACTGCGCCCGGACCTCGCCCAGGAGATCCTCGAACAGGTCGGGAACGAGAGAATTGCGGCGCTGGTGGGTCGTCAGGAACCGGATGAAGCGGCCGATCTGCTCGGGCTCCTCCCCGATGAGCGCGTCGACGCCGTGCTCAAGATTCTGGATGAGACGACCGCTGCCAACCTCGATCGGCTGATGACCTACGGCCGCGACACAGCCGGAGGGTTGATGACCACCCGCTTCGTCGCCCTCAACAGCTCCGTACGCATCGGCGATGCCATCGCCCGGATCCGCAGCGAGCCGGAAGCCGAGATGGTCTTCTACCTCTACGTGGTGGACGGGCATGGTCGGCTCGAAGGGGTCGTCTCCTTGCGCCAGCTGGTTCTGGCCCCCGCCGATGAATCGCTGCGAACGATCATGAACCCGAAGGCGATCCGCGTCAGTGCCGACTCGTCCCGCTCGACCGTGGCGGAGATGATCGCCCGGTACAACCTGCTGGCTCTGCCGGTCGTCGATTCCGCCAACACACTGCTCGGCATCGTCACCGTGGACGACGCCATCGATGCGATGACCGACGAGGCGACGCGCGAGATGTACCGTATGGCCGGCCTCAACACCGAGGATCGCGTCGGCAGCGCGCCGCTCTCCTCCGTGCGCCGCCGTCTGCCGTGGATGCTTCTGAACCTCGGGACCGCCGTGCTCGCTTCCTGGGTCGTCTGGTTGTTCGAGGCGTCGATCGAACAGGTCGTGGCGCTGGCGGTGTTCCTTCCGATCGTCGCCGGAGTGGGAGGCAACGCTGCCTCGCAGACGCTCACCGTCGTCATCCGCGGCATCGCCCTCGGCGAGATCGACCCCCGGCACGCCCGCGCGACCGTGCTGCGTGAGACCCTCGTCGGCGCCACGATCGGGGCGATCACGGGCGGCGTCATGGCGGGCATCGCGATCCTGTGGAAGGGGAAGCCGATCCTTGGCCTCGTGATCGGCCTGGCGATGATCCTGAACCTGATCATCGCCGGCATGATGGGCGCCGCCATTCCCCTCATCCTCCAGGCGCTCCGACTCGATCCCGCCCTCGGATCGGGCGTCGTCGTCACCACCTTCACCGACTGTTTCGGGTTCCTCTCCTTCCTGGGATTGGCTACCCTGCTGCTTCATCATCTCGTATGATCGGCGGCATGGGTCACGAACCGCCGGCGGATGAAGACCTGCAGACCGATCCCGACATTCCAGAGGGGATCTACTACGATCCGGATCTGGCGGTGCATGAACCGGCCCGGGTCCCGGAACATCCTCTCGAACCCTCACGCCGCCGGTCGCCCCTGCTTCTGTTCGTCGGTGGAATCCTCGGCCTCACTCTCGGCGTCTACGTACTGTTCGGCCTGATTGCCGACGAGGACAAGACCTCTTCCGACTACCTGGACGAGATCGGGATGCGGTCCGGCTCCGCCTGGCAGGTCGCGTTCGAGTTGTCCCGCATGATCGGACGGGAGGACCCTGCGCGGCGCGATCCCAGCTTCATCCCGCGCCTCCTGAATCTGTTCGAGCGCTCCATCGATGCGGATCCCCGGCTGCGCCGCTACCTCACCCTCACGCTGAGAGAGCTGCGCGATCCCTCGAGCGTCGAGGCGCTCCTGAGCGCCCTCGACGACGACGACCTGCAGACCCGACTGTATGCGGTCGAAGCGCTCGGCGCGATCGCCGATCCACGTGCTTTGGCCACGCTCCTTCCGCTGGTCGGTGCACCCGAGCCGGACCTCCGCAAGGTGACCGCACACGCTCTCGGATCGATGGACGGCACGGAAACCCGATCCGCCCTGCGCGGCGTGCTCAACGACCCGATCATCGACGTGGCGTGGAACGCCGCGCTTTCGCTCGCCCGCATCGGGGATCCGGAGGGCGCACCGTTGCTGGCCCGCATGCTCGATCGCGACTATCTACGTGGCGTCACCCGGGCCGACGAGGAGGGTGTGCCACGGCGCATGACGGAGAGACAGATCCGGCAGGCGATGATCAACGCCCTTCACGGACTGGTTCGGCTGGAGGATCGATCACGTCTGGAAACGATCAGGATGGTGGCCGGCTCCGATCCCGACCTGCACGTCCGCCAGGCGGCGTTGCAGGCGCTTGATGCCCTCTCCCCTCCCCGGCCCTGACCCGAGTGAAGCGGAGAGTCTGCCCTCTCCGGATCCGGGGATACCTCAGGCGATCCTCCTATTGACAGTCTAGGAAGATTCGGGGAATATAAGCGGCCGTCTTCGTGGGACACCATTCGATCGCACGATCGGGACGGCTCCCAACCCATTCGCGGTGCAGGCTCTGTTTTTTTTCACGAAGCGGACTGACCGATGACCGACCAGAAGCCGCCGGCGACACCGCCGGCCTCGAACGCCGAAGCAACCGCCCCGCCCCCCGCGGCGAAGCCGGCCGTCGCGCAACCGAAGGGGAAGGGCGGCGGTGAAATGAGCCGCCGGGGTTTCCTCTCGACGCTCGGTATCGCGTGGACGACCTTCGCCGCGGCCTGCGGCGCCGGCGCTGTCGCGACCGGTCGCTTCATGTTCCCGAACGTCCTGTTCGAGCCGCCGCAGACGTTCTTGGCGGGATTCCCATCCGATTTCATCGTCGGCCTTGTTGACATTCGGTTCAAGGAAAGCTTCGGCGTCTTCATGGTACGCGATGATCAATCGATCTACGCTCTCAAGGCGATCTGCACCCACCTTGGATGCACACCGAACTGGCTGGAGGAGTCGAACAAGTTCAAGTGCCCCTGCCATGGCAGCGGTTTCTACCGCACCGGGATCAACTATGAGGGGCCCGCGCCCCGTCCGCTCGAGCGCTACCGGATCGTGCTGGCCGAGGACGGGCAGATCCTGATCGACAAGAACAAGTTTTTCGCCTACGAGAAGGGGGAATGGAGCAATCCCGAGTCCTTCCTGACGGTGTGAGGTCATTAAGGTCAAGATGCTGAAGAAACTCTGGGACTATACGCGAAGCACGCAGGTCTGGAAGTCGATCTTCCGGCACGGTCCGATGGAGACGCCGCGCAACCGCGGACTGGCGGTGCTGACCAACGTGTTCCTGCACCTTCACCCCGTCAAGGTACGCAAGAGCGGCATTCGCCTACGTTTCACCTGGTGCATGGGCGGGATCACGTTTTTCCTGTTCCTGGTCGAGGTGGCGACCGGGCTGCTGCTGATGTTCTATTA
>JAPUIN010000054.1 GCA_027297005.1 Acidobacteriota bacterium | reverse complement strand
GGGTGAGGCGCCCCATCGTCCCGGCCGGCTCCTCCGGCATGGGGGATGCCTGGAACCGGATCGGCCTGAAGGGGGGCGGCTTGGGGGTCTCGCTCGTTGCGGCCCCCGCCGGTCGATCCCCGTCCCCATCTTGCTCCTCGGCGGTCGATCCGACGGCGTCACCATGCAGGAGAAGCAGGGAGATGCAGGCCAGAATGGTCAACATGCGTCGGGATATCTGGTGGATCCGCCGGCCAGGGCAGGCCGGAGAAGCGCCACCCCCCCCCTCAGCAACTGCCTGAGGAGGGTCGGCGACTGGGGTCAACTTACGTATATAGAGCATGCAGGAGTGGATTATACTGCGGGTGACCCCGGCCATCCAAGGGCTCAAGCGGCCCGGATCGCGACGGTCAAATGCATTCCCGGAACTGCCCGTGCTTCAGCTACACAAAGGGTTGACGAACGCGGAGCTGGGAGTAGATGCTTCCAGCCGATGTGTGGGGATGGTGGTGGAAAAGTCTCCGAGGCGTGGTCAACTTCAGGAAGGCGGGCAGTTCCGGGAATTACAATAACTCCCCCTCTCGTCCCTGCCCCGGCTACCGGGTGACCCGGCCAAACCGGGACAGTTAAGATCCAGCGACCTCACGACTGACATACACCGATGCCATACTGGGAACTTGATGATCCAGACAACATCGCCTATGTGTCATGAGTAGACTGCCTAGATCACACACTACCCAAGATCTGGTACCATGTCAATAGAAATGTACAATTTCTAGTAGGTCCCCCCTGTTGGACGAATTGATCCTCCAGGCCCTTGAGTTCCCCGAGATTCTCTCCCTCCTAGGGAAGCGGACCGTCACGCCTCTCGGGGCGCAGGCGGCCATCGCCCTGCGCCCGGCCCACGACCAGGCGATTGTCCGTCTCCAAACCACACTCACCATGGAGGCGGTCCGGTACCTGCGTGAGCGTGGCGCCCTCCCGTTCGGGACTGTTCCGAACCCGGCCCCGATTCTCGCGCGACTGGCGGTCCGCGCGAGCCTGCCAACCCCGATCGAGATCCTTGAACTTCTGGCCCTGATGAAATCAGGGCGGGCGGTGAGATCGGCGCTGACCGAGGTCCGGGCCGGGTTTCCCAACCTGTGGAGAATCACGTGCGACCTCCCCAATCTGGGGAACGTCATTCGATTCCTGGACGGGCGAATCGCCTCGAGCGGAGAATTCGAGGATCACGCGAGCGATGATCTTCACGCGACCCGTCGCGACATCCAGCGACGCAACGAGCGGCTCAACTCGCTGCTTCGCGAGATCTCGGCACGACCGGAGATCAGGAACGCTCTGCAGGATGATTTTGTCTCGATCCGGAGCGAGAGGCATGTGCTTCCGATCCGCGTCGAATCGCGATCCGCGCTCCCGGGGATCGTGCACGGGGTGTCGGGCACCGGATCGACGCTCTTCGTTGAACCGCTGGAGACGGTCGAGTTGAACAACGAGATCGTCACCCTCAAAGATCAGGAGGCGGTCGAAGTGACCCGGCTGCTTCAGGAGTACGGCGACCTGCTGCGTAGCCGCCTGCCTGAACTTCGCTCGCTCGCCACCGGGCTCGGCCGTATCGATCTGGTCATGGCCCGCGCGCGCCTCGGGGAGGAGATGCGGGGACTGCCGGCCGAGATCTCCGAAGACGGGGGGATCCTGCTCGTGGAAGCACGTCACCCGATCCTCGAGCGGAGCCTCGGCAAGGATCGCTCGCCAATCGTTCCGCTCGACCTGGCGCTGGAGGACGGCACCCGTGTCTTGATGATCAGCGGGCCGAACACCGGCGGCAAGACGGTGGCGCTCAAGACGGTCGGGCTGTTCTCCCTCATGCATCAGGCCGGCTTCCTGCTCCCTGCCGGCCGCACGCGCCTCCCGATCTTCCGGGGTGTCTTCATCGACATCGGCGATCGTCAGTCGATCACCGGCCATTTGAGCACTTTCTCAGCGCGCATGCACACGGCCGCCTCGATCACGCGCGACCTTCGCCCACCGGCCCTGGTTCTCCTGGACGAGATCGGCACCGGAACCGATCCGGAGGAGGGGGTGGCGCTCGGAATAGCCTTGATCGAACACTATCGGCGCTGCGCCGCCACAGTCATCGCCACGACACACATGGAAGCGTTCAAAGCCTACGCTTCAGGTACCTCGATGTGCGTCAACGCCGCGATGGAGTTCGACGAGACGACGCTGCGACCCACCTACCGCCTCATCCACGGCATCCCGGGGCGCAGCGGCGCGTTCGAGGTAGCCGCTCGGATCGGCCTGCCCAGGTCGATCCTCGAAGATGCCCGCGCGCGCTCAGGATCATCCGGACGTCTCATGCAGGGCTATTTGAAGCGTCTTCAGGATCAGTCAATCGCGCTGGAGAGTCACCTGCGCGAACTGGAGGCGGAGCGCGCAAGTCTGGCCGCGGATCGGAGCGCGCTCGAAACCGAACTCCTGGAGAGAGGGCGAAGGCAGAGCGAGGCAATCGCATCCGAGATCGAGTTAGCCCTCGGTCGTATACGGGAGGAGGGGAAACGGTACATGGACGGACTGAAGGATCAGGCCGCTGCGGCCCGCGCCCGGCGCGCTGAGACCCGGCTGGCGTCGCGTCTCCGATCCGAGGCACGCCGTCTGATCCGCCACGCGCATGGTCAGGATCCTTCCACCGGTGGACCCGGCGGGCGGGTGCGCGTCGGGGAAGGGATCACCATCGACAGTCTCGGCCAGAGGGGGATCGTCGAATCCATTCGGGGCAAGCGCGTCGTGGCGAGGATCCGGGGCAAACGTGTGACGGTGGCGCTCGCCGACTGCAGGATGGAAACCGGCCCGGTCGAGGATCGACAACCCCGTCGCAGGCCTCCCGGGGTCACCCTGCAACGACAACGGGCCCACGGCGAAACACCCTCGCACAAGATTCACTTACGTGGCCTGAAGGTCGAGGAGGCTCTCACTCAGGTCGACAAGTTCCTCGATGACGCCTACCTCGAGAGCCTGAGTCCCGTGCGACTGATCCACGGTCTCGGCACCGGTCGCCTGAAGAAGGGGATCATCTCCCTGCTCACCGGCCACCCCCACGTCGCCTCGTTCGCAAACGCCCCGGCGGAAGAGGGCGGAGCAGGCGTCACCGTCGTGGTCCTGCGGCCATAATGCCGTGGGGCAGGGGCTCGCTCACAAGACCTTCTCAGTCCAGGCCCCAGAACGGCTCCACCGGAGACCGGTGCACGGCGGGGTCGAGAATTATCGTCTCTCCCCCTTCGATGGCGCAATCCAATGACCAGGCGAGCGTCGGCTCGGCCGTACGCGTGGCGATGACCCTATAGCGACCCGGAGGGATATCGAGGAAATCGTAGCGCCCCCCATGGTCGGAGATCGTGCGCTCGACGGCGTGCCGCTGGAAGATCCCCTCCGCCGTTTCCCGGCATGCTCTGAGAGCATCCCGTCGCTCTGCTTCTGCGCCTTTCAGTTCCTGTTTCGCGCGATCGCTGCGCGTGGTTGCTTCGCGGAAGTTGTCGGTTGAATTCAGGGCGCGTCGCCCCTCCTCCCGGAGGGACGCGATGCGGGCGTCGATCCCGGCGAGACGTCCCGCGCATCCCTCTCCAGCCCGGGAGTGCTCCCGATCCATCGCCTCGAGATTGGCAACCAGCAGGACGATCAGGGATGATCCCGCGGGGCCGTTTCCGTCCGCTGTGAGGACGCCGCGGATGGTCGCCCCGGGGGATGATGCATGCCGGGCGGTCGGGCTGCCGCCTGAATCCTGACCGCGGGAGGGAGGCGTCGCCTGTCCCGTGCTCCCCCCGGATGGCGAGGCGACCGCACTTGACGCCGACACCCAGGCTTCGACCCGTATCCGGCGCCACCCGTCCTCCTCCCCCAGCACCACGACCGGCGCATCGGGCCTCAGCGTGCCGAGCCATGCACCACGGGGCGCGTCAAACAGGGTCAAGTCCCCCGGCCCGGCGCCCGGAGTGGACGCGAGAAGCGCGAGGACAGCCGGGATCAGAAGGAATGGCAGGAAAGATCGCTTCATAGTCGACTCCAGCGTTCGTGTCAGAAGTTGAAGGCGGCCGACAGCAGCGCGTGCAAATCGGGCGCGGGATCGGTGAGGCCTGCAGCGACGGCGCCACGGATCGCCAGGTTCTCCGTCGGCCTCCAGTCTAGACCGAGCAGCAGAACAGCGGGGTCGTCTTCGTCACCATACGGAGCACCTTCGTACGTAGCCTCCGCGATCAGCACCCAGATCCGGGTGAGCGGCACGATCGCGCCGATGCCAATCCGTGCCGTCGTGTTCCCCTCGGCCGCACCGGGACCTTCGGAGTCGTCGTGCCTTTTTAGGGCCGCGCTGCCGATCAAGGTCACCCGCGTGAGCCGTTTCCGAAGACCGAGAAACGCCTCGTACCTGAGACTCCCCGCTCCCCGGCCCCTCTCCTCATCACCGAGCGGCAGGGTGGCGATCGCCCCCACCGACATCTCCACCGGGCTGCGCAGGAGCCGGTATTTGGCGAACACCCGCGGATCGGCGAGCCCTGCGCCATTGATATTCTGAGAAATCGGGGCGCCGAAAATCATATCCCCTGCCTCACGCCGACGATCGAGGAGCCCGAGAATGAACCCGGCCTCGAACTCCTCGCCGACGCGGAACGAGGCAATAGACTCCGCCAGCAAGTCACGCCCCGCGTCCTGGCGCGTGTACGACACGGCCAGCTCGAGCCAGCCGACCTGAACGATCGCGCCATCCTCGATGAATGAGCGGAACAACCGATGATCGCCCGTGATCTCGCCCGCGCCCGTCGCACCACCCGTGACCTGGATCAGAAGCGCCAAGACGAGGGCGAACCGGAGTGAACGGGCCGTTGCGCGACGGCGATCCGATTTCATATCCGTATGCACCGTCCCTGGCGCTTGAACGCTCACGAATCGTCCCTATATTCGAATCGAGTCGGTAGCCCGTGGAGAAGGACGGCGAGGGTCACGCCATGACCAGAGAGGAATTGATTCAATCCATCCTGAGAGAGTGCGGGACGCCTCTCGACGCCGATCACCCGGCGCACTCCGCGCCGGTTCGCCGTTCGCCGGCAGCCGGAGGGGGATTTGCCCAGGATCCGTGCCCCCGACATCGCCGGGATCCACAGACAGGTGGCAGAGTCCTCATCGGACGTCGATCTCCGCGGCGGACAGGCTCCTAATGATTTTCTCCCCGCTTGTCGGGGGAGAAAACATCCATCCAGTTTTCCGGGGCGGGATACGCCTTGGAAGCCGGGGATTCGGGCGGCTCGAGATCGGCCAGGGCGCGCTCCTTGCCATGAATCTCCGCGACCTTGGCCTCGAATGTGTCGGACGAAGCGGCCCCCGCCGCGGCTCTCTCGAGCCGCTTGATCTTTTCATGAAGTAGCGTGATCTCGATGTTGCGCTCCTCAATCTCGATCTCCGCCTGCCGCATGTGCTTACGCAGGAACTTGATCTCCTTGGCGGCGCGGATGCGCAGGGCCTGATAGCGCTCCCGGGCCCGCTGCAGCTCTTCGGTCTTGGCCTCGGAGTCAACCTTGAATTCAAGCAACTTCTGCCCGCCAGCGCGGATCATGCCGTATTGCACGAGTATCTGCTCGTGCTTCATCAGCAATTCGTTGTAGACGGAAATCGGCACCATCACCTCCCCCGAATGGACGGGCGCGGCTGGCTGTTGCCGGGGCTGAAGCGCCTCGCTCCTCTTCACCGGATCGCTGGATGGAATGGGGGACGGGGATAACCCCAGCGCCAGGAGATCATCGCGGGAGATCTTGTACTCCTTCCCAAACTTTCCCTCGCTCTTCTCGGCGGGGAGTCGTCGCGAACGGATATAGCGTCGGATGGTGGCGGGTGTACGTCCGATCAGATGCGCGGCTTCGCGGATTGTCAGGAGCGTCATCGGCTCTCCTCAATCGGGGCTGAAGCGCCCTGCAATGCGAGCGCGATCGGGACGACCGGCGCGGTTTATACCAGAATCATCATGGTGTGTAAAGCGCGCACGCGCTCAGAACTCCTCCAAGATCACGACGATTCCCACGATCGCGATCATCAACCCGCTGATCAGATCGCCGTAGCGTGTGAAAAAGGGGAGTTGTATCCTGCTCATGCCGCGCGATGCGAAGAAGGTGACGAGGACCATCGTACCGATCGTGCACAGGGCGAAGCCGGTCCCCGCCGCGATGAGCGGCACCGCACCCTGCGCCGATGCGGCGAGAAGAATCGGGACGAGCAAGGCGCATGGACTGATCCCGATGATCACAACCAGCGCGCCTCCGGTGATGGCGCGATGAAACCAGTGCCCCAGGAGATGGCCGTGCGCGTGCAGCGGACGTCCACCTGCCTCCGCATTGCCGCCCGGCTCCGCATCGCGGCCGTGGGCACGCGCCTCGCGTCGATGCGCCAGGATTCCGTAGCCGAGACCAAAGATTACGAGGAGGATCCCTGCGAGAAACTCCAGGGAGCGACCGAAATTCTCTGCCAGATAGCGCGCCGAGCCGGCTCCGAGACCCATCCCTATCGCCGCCACCGCAATCGAGACCAGCACGTGCAGGAATCCCGCGAAGCTGACCAGCAGCAGTGTGCGCCGGTTACTCCAGTTTTGCGCGCGGGCCATCAGGACGAAGGGGAGCCAATGATCCGGGATCAGGGCGTGGATGATCGCCGTCCAGCATGCCAGCTGGAACAAGAGGAACGCGTGGCCCGTCACTTAGCCTCTCCCGGATGCCTTGGGCGCATGGCGACCGCGGCAGGGCGCGGATTATAGCATTCGGCATCCAGTCATCCGGGATCCCCCTTTTGGGCCCGAAAACGGACCCTTTTGAGGCTGCATCGGAACCGCGGAAACCCTTACTGTACTTGACTTCAGTCGGATTGGTCCGTATATTTGACCATGCCAACTTCCCTCGACAGAAATACGCATCCTGGCCTGGTATCCAGCAGGTGGATAGGCACAGGCGCCACGCCCCTCAAGGGGGCGACGGGGCGGGGACCGACCCTCTGGGGCGGGACCTCGAAGTAAACCTGGATGCAGGCATGATCATGAGAGAGAGAAGAGCGGCTTCGGTTGCAGCAAGCCTGGTGATCGTCGGGCTTCTGGGATCCCCCGCGCTGTTCGCTGCCAAGCCGGCCGCTGACATCCCCTGGCGGCCTCCAGCGGTCGACTATTGGAGCCGGTTCGATCTGTCCTACGGGAACCGCACCGATGCCGAACGCCCCGGGTACAGCTTCGACACCGACGCAATCATTTCCACACGCCCCGCCCTGCACCAGGACGTCCGCCGCACCTTCACCCGATTCAAGCTCTCAACCGAACTGATGAGCCGCATGGAGCACGAGTTCCTGCGCTATCAGCAGAAACACCCTCACGACGCGGATGGAGTCCGGGCGCCGCTCGACTCGATCGCCGAGCAGCAGAGGCGCGATCAGGCCAGGAGGGTGATCACCCGGGCGTTCGACAAGACCATGGACCGCTATCTCGAAAACGTCGCCCGGACATCGCTCGGTCTGGGGGGCCTGATTGACTGGATCGAGGGGAACCGCGGCCCGCGCTTCCGGATGGGGCGTAAGTCTCCCCCACGAGCCGATCGACTCGGGATTGTCGCCCCGGCCCCACGCCACCCGCGGCACGACTTCGACCTGAACGTGGGGATCAAGGTCGACGCGCACCCCCGTCTCGTGCTGCGCTCCAGATTGTTCGGCATCCGCGGGCGAATCGAGGTCCCCCTGCGCGATGAGCCGCTTCGCGCCACCTTCAGCCGCTCGTTCGGCCAACATGCCCATACCGCTCTCGCCGGATCATGGGCGCGCGACGGCGAGCGCCGGCTCACCCTCGGAATCAGCCTCTTCTTCTGAGACCTCAAGCGGATCGCAACCGCACATTCAGCGCGCGGAGCAGGGCATGGGCCTTGTCGAGCGTCTCGCGATATTCCGCCTCCGGATCTGAATCGGCCACAATCCCTCCACCCACACGCAGATGGGCCGTGCCCTCGACGCAGAGGATCGTCCGGATCACGATGTTCAGATCCATCCCCCCGTCGAAAGACAGGTATCCAATGCTTCCCGAGTAGATACCCCGCTCCTCTCTCTCCAGTTCGTCGATCACCTCCATGGCCCTGACCTTCGGCGCTCCTGTCATCGATCCACCCGGAAAGAGGGCCCGCAGCAGATCGACCCGGTCTTGGTCTGCACGCGGTCGTCCCGAGATGGTCGAAACCAGGTGGTGCACCGTGGCGAACGTCTCGAGACCGCAGAGCTTCTCGACATGCACGCTTCCCGGCTCGCAGACGCGCCCCAGATCATTGCGGGCCAGATCGGCGATCATGATGTTCTCCGCCCGGTCCTTGACACTGCCGAGCAACTCCTCCACGAGGCGCCCCTCCTGGTCAGGGGTGGCACCGCGGGGACGGGTTCCCTTGATCGGGCTGCTCGAGGCCCGGCCTCCGTGCAACGAGAGAAAGCGCTCGGGGGATGCGCTGATCAC
>JAPUIN010000053.1 GCA_027297005.1 Acidobacteriota bacterium | reverse complement strand
CACCATGCGTCTCTCCCCTTGCGACCGGCCGCGAAGCAGCTACGCGGGGCGCACCACGGCTTCAAAAATAAGTATGGAGCGGCCGAAGTCAAGAAAGAGCGGGAATCAGGTTGTGGGGCGTTACAGAATCGAAATCCGCGGCGGGACGGGGGGTCTCCGGAGAGGGTCTAATCAGGCCCCTCCGAGGCGGGATCGGGCGAGCGGTGCGACGTCGCTCTCGGGGAATCGTTCGAGCAGGTCGTACAGCGCCCTCTCCATGCCGCCGGTCTCCCCGAGCCGCTCGAACGACAGCGCAATTTTGTACAGCGCGTGTGACGCTTTCCCCCCTCCGGGATGTCGATCGAGCACCTCGCGAAACGCCTCGATCGCCTCGTGGTAGAGGCCGCGCGCGTACCGGCACTCGCCGATCCAGTACCGGGCATTGTCGGCATGCGGGCTGTCCGGATCCGCCAGAAGAAACGACCCGAGGGCCTCCTCGGCGCGGGCGAACGCTCCCTGATGATAAAGGACGTATCCCCGGCGATATAGTGCACCTGGACGCGGGGGTGGAATCCCCCGCGAGACGGTCGATTCCTTCGTGATCGCCAATCCTTCGGCGAGGGCCCGGGCGGAGACGGAGCTGTTCTCCTGCAGGACGGAGACCCCGGGCGTGTGGATCTTCCCTTCTGGAAGAAGGATCTCCTCCGTGGCCGACGATTCGGGCACGAAACGCGTCCCGATCAAGTCGCGTCCGGGACGCGACCATTCCTCGACCGGTACTTTACGAGGTTCATCCGCACGAGCCGCCACAGCGCGAATGGCGCTCCCGTTCCTGCTCTGCTGATCGTGCAGCGTATCGACCTGCTGGCGGATCTCCCCCAACTGGGAACGCATCGATCGAGACTGGCCCGGAGTCATGCACGATGCCATCGCAACTGCGGCGGCGAGCACGATGCCGAGAGGGACGGCGAATGTCGTCGACGTGGGCGGTTTCATCATTCCTCCACACCGGCCTCCGGACCACCCGAGAGCAGGCGCCGGAACTCCGGACGCCCGAACAGGATACGCAACGCCGGCTCATTCGACAAGGCCGAGGGGTCCAGCCCTGACCGGATCGCCTTCTCGATCTCCCTCAAAGCCTCCTCCGGGCGGCCGATCGAGGCGAGGATCGTCGCCAGGGTCAACCGGCCCGCCGGACACGGACCCGAGGATTCACCGATCGCCTCGCGCGCCAGGCGCTCGGCCGCTCCCGGATCACCGGACGCGGCCCTGATGCGCGCCTCGGTCACGCCTGGCAGGCAGTTGCGCGGATCGATCGCCCGGGCGCGTCCGATCTCGGCCGTCGCCAGCCTCCCCATCCCACGGCGGTGATAGAGGAGGGCGAGATCGGTGCGCAAAGCGATGCGCTGCGGCTCGAGGGTGATGGCTCGACGGTAATCCTCGATCGCCTCATCGAGCCGGCCACGGCGGGCCAGCAGGGCACCTCGCGTCGCCAGCGCGCCGACCGGGAGGGGGCCCTTTCGCTTCACCCACGCGAACTGTCTCAGGGCCCCGTCCGCGTCACCGTCTGCGAGCAATCTCGTGGCGAGGGCCAGCCGCGCCGGCGTCAAATCGGGATCGAGGGAGATCGCTTTTTCATATCCACGCCGCGCCTCCGATCCCCGCCCCGCCCGGTCGTACAAGAGCCCCAGATTGAAGTGCAGCCGCGCGTCATCGGGAGACGTGTTCAGAGCCTCGCGGAACAGGAACTCCGCCGACCGGGTGTTGCCGATGACGGCGAAGAACAGCGCCAGGCTCACCTCGGCGACCGGGACCTCACGCAGGGGAATCATGCCGCGCAGCCAACGCGGTAATGGATCCCGCTCGCGGGCCTCGAGATTGGCGCTGCGAACTTCATCGAGAAGACGCTCCCCCAGCCGCGGGTCGAAAATATCGACACCCGGCAGAACCGAATCCTCGTCCCGCACGAAGATGCTGGCGGCGAGATCGACGTGCACCGGTCGCCAACCGCCGCGGCCGCTCGCCAGATGCCGCAGCAAAGCGGCCGCTCCGGGGCTCTTGTGGTGGATCCAGAGGACAGTCCCGATCCCGTACCGCCGCGCGACCTCCTCGAACCGCTCCGGATCGCGCTGCAGCATCAGATAGTCCTCGAACAACCCGGCGTCGTGCAGCTCCAGCCGGCCGTCGATGAAGACGCGCCGCCGCGGAAACCAGCGCCACGCCAGGAAACCCCCCGACGTCATGTCATTGAGAACCTCTCCCGGCACGCGATGGTCGAGAACGAACCGGGACGCGGACCACGGATAGTGACCGGGAGCCTCTCCCCGGCCAAGGAGACGCTGGGTGGCATCACGGGCAAAGAACCGGTTCGACCCGACATCGAAAAGGAGCAGTGTGGAGAGGATCACCGTCACCGGAAGGAGCAGCCGTCGGGCGATCCGGAGCGGGGCGTGACCGCCCGGCCGTCGAGCGACCGCGGTGGCGAATCGCTCCCCGGCTCCCTCGATCAGCGGCGCGCCGCAGGCCAGGACCGTCAGCGCAAATAGCGGGATATTGCGGCGCGCCATCAGGGCGAGCGACAGCCCGGCCGCCAGAACGAGCAGATCGGCAGCGCTCACCCGTCGCCAGGCGAACGGCGCCGACGCCAGGACCGCGACCACGAGCAACCCGAACGCGGCGACGGCGATCGTCGACGCAAAGCCGCTGAAGGGAGCCTGAAACTCCGCGATCGATCGCGCATAAAGGTTCTCCCCGGCCAGTCTCTCGAACAGGAGACGCCTGGGAAGATCCCACCCCCGCCAACCGTACGGCGTGATCAACGTGCCGATGATGGCCACGCCGGTCATCAACGCAAGTGGAGCAACCACAACGGAAGACCGGTCCGAGCCGGCCCGGAACCGCTCCAGGACATCACCCAGGAGGGTCAGGACGATCATTCCGAGGCCCACGGCGAAAAGCGCGTGCATGTTCGCCCAGAGGATCATCAGAAAGGGGATCGGCCACAGCCATCGCCATCCCCGCTCCCGTCGTGAGAGCAGAAGGAGCAGGAGGGCCAGGAATAGAAACGAGGTTGCCTCGGGCCGCAGCGTAAAGCGCTCCTGGGCGGCGACGACCGCGGCGAGCCCCAGCGCGGCGACGGTGCCGCTTCCCACCCTGTGCAGCGCCGTCGCGAAGGCCGTGCCGAACGCTCCAACGATCAGCGAGATTTTCAGAAAGTCGAGCGCCGCCCACCCGCCGGCGCGGTCCAGGAGAGCAATGACCACCTGGAACAGCCAGTGGAGATCGACCCAGGGTCGCCCGGCCGAGGTGTGGGTAAAGGTGTCGACGTGAGGCGGCCGACCTTCGGCGAGGATGCGGGTCCCGGCCAGGAGATGCCAGTGAAAATCAACCTCGGCCAGGCGCGTGAGGCAGAACAAGCCGGCGAGCACCAGAATGAGGAGAAGGGCCGCCCTCCCCGCCCATCGCGTCATCGACCCGACCCTCCCCGCGCGTCATGGCGCAACGTCAGCGCGGTATCTCCGTACCGGTAGATCCGTCCCGTCTGCAGCCCCTTCGCCGCGGGGATCTCCGCCCCGCGCGACGAACGATGCTCGATCACGACCACCCCTCCGGGCGCAAGCAGCCCGGCCATCGCCTCGAGCAGCGCCGGCTTCAGCCTCTCGTCGTACGGAGGATCGAGAAAGATGATATCGAAGCGCGCCGTCTTGAGCGGCGACGCCCCGACGACCCGGCCCAGATCCCCACGTACGATCTCGTGGCGATCGATCCACGCATCCTCGAAGAGATTCTGCCGGATCATCCGGATGGCACGCAGATCCCTCTCGACGAATATGACGCCGCTCGCTCCGCGACTGAGCGCCTCGACCCCGACCGCACCTGTACCGGCGAAGCCGTCGAGGAAGGCGGCACCCTGCACCCGTCCACCGAGGATGTCGAACAGGGCCTCGCGCACCCTGTCGCTGGTCGGGCGGATCGGCAGCCTGCCCGGCCCCTGCAGGCGCCGACCGCGCGCTTCACCCCCGGTCAGGCGCATGGATCGAGCAGCTCCGCCGTACGGATTGATGACGATTCGGTGATTCCGGTAAGGTTGCCTAGAGAGCGGGTATT
>JAPUIN010000052.1 GCA_027297005.1 Acidobacteriota bacterium | reverse complement strand
GGGTGCCCGCGAGATTGATCATCGAATCGGCCAACGCCAACATCGCCGCCATGCAGCAGACACTCTACTACCCGCTCGAGAGCGGAGAGAGCTCGGCATTCGAGCCGATGGTGACGGTGATCGACACGCCCAATCTGCCGGCGCCGGGGTTTCCGAACGACAGGCTGATCGCAGTCGATCTCGAAAATAACGTGACGCGCGTCTTCAACTCCGATTACTTCGGCGAATCGAAGAAGGGCGGATTGAGGATGTGGAACAAAATCGTCTACGACCGGGGTGGCCTGGCGATGCACGCCGGGTGCAAGATCATCCCCGTGGGTGATCGCGAGCGCGTCGCCCTCATTATCGGACTATCTGGCACCGGCAAGACTACGACGACCTTCACCCGCCAGAACGATTCCCGCCCCGTGCAGGATGATTTCCTCGCCGTCATGCCGGACGGACGGGTCCATGCCACAGAGAACGGGTGCTTCGCGAAAACGTTCGGTCTGGCCGAGGAGACCGAGCCGGAGATCTACCGGGCGGTGCTCAGGCCGACGAGCTATCTCGAAAACGTCTCCCAGAAGGGGCTCGAGATCGACTTCTTCGACACGTCCTACACGCAGAACGGGCGGGCCGTCTTCCGCATGAGCGATGTCTCGGGGGTGGGGGATGCGCGATCGATCCGGAGGGCGGACATCCTTCTCATTCTGAATCGGAACGAGAGCGTCATCCCAGCCGTGGCCCGGCTGTCCGGCGCCCAGGCGGCCGCCTACTTCATGCTCGGCGAGACGAAGGGGACGAGCGCCGGTGGAGCCGAGGAGGCCGGGCGCTTTCTGCGCATCCCCGGCACCAACCCGTTTTTCCCCCTCGACCATGCCCTGCAGGGAAACCGCTTCCTGGAAATCCTCCAGAGGTGCCCGATGGAAGTGTTCCTCATGAACACCGGCCGGGTCGGCGGGGGGGAGAACGACTCGCGGAGCACCAAGGTCGGGATCCGGCAAAGCAGCGCGATCGTCAAGGCGATCGCCGAAGAAACCATCACCTGGGAACGGGACGATGACTTCGGCTACGAGATCGCCACAGCCGTCCCGCAGCTCTCGGGCGACGACGAGTTGCTGCTCCGGCCGAAGGCGTATTACGCCCGCGGGAACCGCCAGCAGGAGTATCGCGGGAAAGTCGAGCGCCTCAAGGCCGAGAGGCGCGAGTACATGCTTGAGTATCCGGCGCTCGATCGCGAGATCCGGGACGCCGTCTGCTAATCGTTTCCCGAACGAAGCCGCTTCACGCATGCGCCTGAGCCCTGACTTGGCCAATCGGGCCTGGCGTCGTCCTGCCTTCCGCGCTCATGCCGACCACACGGAGATGAAGAAGCTCGCAGAAGGGATCGAAGAGCTTCTCGTGATCGCGCCGGGCCCCCGCCGCCCTGTGCGCTGACGGAAGGGGGGTCGCCGGAGATCATTAAGGACGGCTGCCGGGTGGGTGAGAAGTTGACCTAGCGGGCGGGCGCCCCGGCGATGACGGAATGCTCTATGAACAATCCCAGATCTTCGAGAGAGCGTCTGACCATAGCAGCCTTCCTGGCCCGCTTGTCCCGGATCGTCTCGCGCAGTGGAGGGAGCAGTCCGAAGGCAATGTTGGTCGGCTGGTAGTTGGTCGAATCCGCGGTCGAGATGTAGTGCGTCAGGGCGCCGAGCGCCGTGGTGGCCGGGAAAATGAGCGGTGCCTGCCGGTCGGCCAGGCGCGCGGCGTTGATCCCGGCGATCAGCCCCGAGGCGGCCGACTCCAGATATCCCTCGACTCCGGAGATCTGGCCGGCGAAAAAGAGATCGCGTCGCCGCCGTGCCTGCAGCGTCGGCAGCAGGATGGCCGGTGAGTTGATGTACGAGTTGCGGTGGATCTGGCCAAGGCGTGGAAATTCCGCCTTCTCGAGCCCGGAGATGAGACGGAAGATACGCGCCTGTTCGCCGAACTTCAGGTGGTTCTGGAATCCGACCATGGAGAAGAAATCGGCCGCCCGGCTGTCCTGACGTAGCTGGACGACAGCGAACGGTTGGCGTCCGGTACGGGGATCGACGAGCCCCACCGGCTTCATCGGGCCGAACAGCAGCGTCGCGCGGCCGCGGCGCGCCATCTCCTCGATCGGCAGGCACCCCTCGAAGTAATAGATTTTCTTCTCGAACTCATGAACCGGCGCTCGCGCCGCGTGGATCAGTTCGGTGTAGAAACGATCATATTCCGGCTCGGTCAGGGGGCAATTCAGGTAGTCGTCACCCCCCTTGCCATAGCGTGAAGCCATGAAAGTTCGATTGCGATCGATGGTATCGGCCTCGACGATTGGCGAGATGGCATCGAAGAAGTACAGGAAATCGCGTCCTGTGAAGGTGGCGATCGAATGGGCAATCGCGTCCGATGTGAGCGGGCCGGTCGCAAGGATGCACGGGCCTTCCTCCGGAATCGACGTCAACTCGCTGCGATGAACATGGACGTTGTCGAGCGCCTCGATCGCCTCCGTGACGCCACGCGCGAACAGTTCGCGATCGACCGCCAGGGCCCCCCCTGCAGGAACCCGCACGGCGTCGGCAACGCGGATGATCAATGAGTCGCAGCGCCGCATCTCCTCCTTGAGCAGACCCGACGCCGTGTCCATCAGGTTCGATTTCAGAGAATTCGAGCAGACCAATTCCGCCAGATCGGACGTCTTGTGAACCGCCGTCGGGCGGGCCGGGCGCATCTCGAACAGATCCACCGTCAGGCCGCGGCGGGCGGCCTGCCAGGCCGCCTCGCTGCCTGCCAGGCCGCCCCCTACGATGAGAATGCGTCCGTCTGGCATGGTCGTCGTCTCTCCGGGTGGGCGTGATCGTCCCGCGGGGGAACGAAAGGCGCGAGATCGAGTCTGTTGAGAAGGGGGATTATAGCACCCCTCTGTTCAGCCAAGGGACGTCAGGACGACGAACCCTCCAATCAATAGCGCGACGAAAAGCAGCGTGAGCCACCAGAGGTGGCGATCGAGAAACCGCCGGATCGGCGGACCGAAATGATACAAGAGGCCCGCGACCAGCAGGAAGCGGGCGCCGCGGCTCAGTGCCGAAGCGACGAAAAAGATTGGAAGGGAGATCATCGCGACACCGGCGCCGATCGTGATCACCTTGTAGGGTATCGGAGTGAATCCGGCCACGAAGACGACCCAGAAGTTATGCATCTCGTAATGCTCGGCGACCCGGGCGTACACTTCCGGCGTAAATCCCGGCACCCAGCGATAGAACAGATCGGCCATGGTGCTCCAGAAGGCCCAGCCGATCAGATACCCGATCAACCCTCCGATCACCGAACCGGCAGTCGCGATCCCCGCCGCGCGCCATGCCTTATGCCGGTCGGCCAGGACGATCGCCATCAGCAACACATCGGGCGGGATCGGGAAGAAGGACGATTCGGCGAGGGCGAGCAGGAAGAGAGCAATGCCGGCGGACCTGGTCGACGCCCACCGCAGTGTCCAGTCGTAGAGACTTCGATACCAGCGAATCACGCGGCCGTCCATTCTACCGCCGGAGGCGGGCTATACTGACGCCCGTGAGAAATCATTCTCTCCGATCTTTCGAATTCGATGGGCGATCGTCGAACGTCGGCCGCTTCCAGTTGTTCGAGTGCCAGTTCGGAGAGGGGGAGAGTGAGGAGTGCCGGTTCGAGGGGGAGATTGAGGGCCGATCCGGGTCGCATCGCGGGATCAGGAATTGACCGCCTTCTTGAACCCGCACCCG
>JAPUIN010000051.1 GCA_027297005.1 Acidobacteriota bacterium | reverse complement strand
CCGAACGGAATGCCTCGCGAAAGGAGTGGCACGAATGCGGCTCCTGGCTGGCGATCCCGCCTGGCGGTGCCTGCTTTGCTTCCCTTCCTGCCCGGCATCGAGGAGGTCACGAGAGTGCGCCCACGCCGGAGCACGGCGCGTGCTCCCTTCCTCTCGTCATCGGTGAGGTCGAGCGGCGGGGAGCTTGCCTTTCGGCCACGGGACTTTCGTGCCACACCATAAATGCCACGGTCGTATTTATCGACGAGCAGCAGGCAGGCACTCTCGAGGCCCAGGATCTTGACCGGGACCTCGACGAGCTTCCGGTAGGTCTCCCCCACACCACTGAGCTTGTTGATCTCCATCACCTCGCCGCAAAGTTTCTGCAGACGACGGTAACGGCGTTGCAGGCTCAAGGAAGAAGCATCCAGCGATGCGTTTCGCAATATGGTAACCCTCTCGTCATCCGAGTGGGATCCTGACACAGCACCGTTTTTCCTTTTACCGCGGACTCGTCCCCCTGTCAAGTAGTAAAGCAATCAGTAAAGATTGAGAGGGCGAGGTTTAGGGTGATTCCCATCAGGGATTCCCTGATGCAGCCTGCGTGCCGAAGCCTCAGGCGTCGCCGCAGAAGCTGAACGCTCCCGGCCGGATCGCCGCCTTGCAGACATCCTCGAGGAAACCGCTCGGCGGGGCCGGTTCTGAGGAGATCGCCAGTGCTTCGATCGCCTCCCGGATGCGGATTCCCCAGGAGAGCTGCCGGGGTCCGCGGAAGGTCCCCTGCGCCAGGCCGACCAGAGCACACGATCGATCATTTGAGGTGAGCAGCGGTGAGCCGCTCTCACCCGAGACCAGCCCGATGCTCAGGACGAACGTCTGTTCGACGCCGATGACGGCCGCGGTCTGGGCCGTGCCGCGCAGCGCAGCGACCGCCGCAGGGCGGAGGAGCGGTCCCGCGGACGGGTCGCGCTCCACGAGCAACACCGGTTCGCCAAGCCGCAGGGCGTCGCTGTCGCCGATCGCGCACGGAAGGTCGGGAACCGAGGTATCGTCCGGTAACGAGAACAGGGCGACATCGGCTTCATCCGAGCGGGCCAGCGGGGTCAGTCGGAGGCGGCCATCGGGAAGCATTAGATAAGTTGTTTCCATGAGCATCTTCACCGATTGGTACCGATCCGCCTGCGGCGCGCCGGAGGCACGGAGACCAGCGCGGAAATTATCCCAGGCGATTGCGTGGGCGACCGTGAGCACGTAGCGATGGAACAGCACGGTGCCGCTCCCCTGCAGCGTGACCGTCCGCCGCTTCGATTCCTGCGCGCGCGCGGCGAGGGTGACCTCCGTCGCGAGGGGGAAGGTGGCGGTGGCGAACGCCGGGATGCGGTCGTCGGAACCGGCCGCGACCTCACGGCCCAGTGGCCGGGTCAGGATGAACGCCGCCACCAGGGAGAGCGCCATCACCAGAATCGTCAGGGATCGGCCCCGCTGTCTCACTCGATCTCCTGCGGCCCGGGTCCGATTCCCGGACCCGATCCCCCTCACCCGCATTTCTCACCAGGCTTCTGCCGCAAACGCGGATCGGCTGCGTCATAGGCGGACAGGCTCCTAGAACATTGTTCCCCGGCCAGCCGTCGTCAATCCCGGCCGATGGACCGATTCACGGGCACGGCGCGGCCCCATTTCGCGGTGTCGCGCAACGCTTCGGGGCTGCGGGGCAGAACGCTCCAGGCCGCACCGAACAACCAGACGATGATCGGGATCAGAAGCGCGGGCCACGCCGAGGCGATCAGCACGGCTCCCCCGATCCCCATGACGAGGTCGAGAACAGCATGCAGGACAAGCCGCGCGCGCGGGAGAGGCGAGGGATCCCGGCGGAAGAAACGGCGCATCACGGATCCATGCGGGCCACAATTGAAGTGCATGCATCGCCTGCAGTAGCCGGTGGCCGACTCGAACCAGAAGGCGGTTGCGACGATGAGGGCGAGGAAGCCCGTGACGATGCCATGGCGCCAGGCTGCCATGATCGCGAGCAGACCGAAGATCAGGACGCCATACCCGAACCAGTTCCGGAAGAAACGGGGGGATGAGGTGTGCAGAAGCAGTCGCGCGAACAGTGGCAGGGCCTCGAAGCCCTCGGGCCACCCTACCGGGAGGGTGGCCCGAGGCTCCTCATGTCAATGTCCGGCCCCGGGGGTCAGACCTTGCGTACGTTGGCGGCGGCGGGACCCTTCTGGCCCTGCTCGATATCAAACTCCACAGCGTCACCTTCCGTCACCGTCCGGAACCCCTGCATCTGGATGGCGCTGTGATGAACGAAGACATCCTTGGTCCCATCGTCCGGTGTGATGAAGCCGTACCCCTTGGTGTCACTGAACCACTTGATCTTCCCTTTGACCATCCCGCCTATCCTCCGAATGCCCCGGGACGATTCCGGTCGCCGCCGACGCCGGCGGCCCGTGGTGGATCTCCTCTCCGGATGTCCCGTGGGGTGGCGTCATTCTCCATGAAGAGGGCGGCGGCTGTCTAGACCTTTCGGGGGGGACAGGGCAGACGCATGACGGGTCGCGTTCGAGTCGACGCCATCATCAATGTCGAGGCCCCACCTGCCGGAGACGGGGCACTAGGCAGGGCGCAGCGCACGCAGGGCATCGACGACGAAGATGCGCGTCATCTCCTTGCGCCAGCGGATCGAGAAGTCGGTGTTGTCGACCGGCTTGCTCTTCGGATACGCGAGGCGGGCCGCCTCCTCGATCGCAGCGTCGTCGAGGGACCGCCCGACGAGAGCGGCCTGCGCGTCGGCCGCCTCGACCGGCGCCATCGACACCCCTCCGAGCCAGATGCGGGCGACCGCGATGACGCCCCCCTCCATCCGGAGACAGGCGGCGACGCCGAGAACCGGAAAGTCGAACGCTTCGCGGCGGCGCAGTTTGCGGTAGGAGGACCGCCAGCCGGATCGGTCCGGCAGCAGGATGCCGGAGAGGATCTCGTCCGGGTCTTTCGTCAGGTACCGGATACCATCGCGCCGGTACAGATCGGGCGCCGCGATCTCCCTCTCGCCGCGCTTCGAGACGAGCTGGAAGCGGGCGCCGAGCGCGCACAGCGCGGGAGCCGTGTCGCTGGAGGAGACGGCGAGGCAGATGTCGCTCCCCGGCGCCACCCAGCAGATGTCCCCCTCGCACTTCATGCAGAAGTTGATGGCGCGCCGCCACTCGTAGTTCTGGTTGTAATAGTTGCAGCGGGTGTCGAGGCAGACGTTCCCCCCGATCGTCCCCATATTTCTCAGAATGGGAGTGGAGATCGAGCGGATCGCCTCGTGAAGGCCGGGGTAGCCGGCGCTCAGCAGCGGCTCCTCCACGAGATCGGTCAGCGATGTGCCGGGGCCGATCCAGAGGCCCCGGCCGCCCCTGACCCCCCGCAGCGCGTCGATCTTCCTCAGAGCGACGAGCATGCCCGGCATCTGGTGGCGGCGCTTCATATTGGGGTAGAGATCCGTGCCTCCGGCGACCGGCATCGCCTCCGGACCTTCGGCGGCGAGGATCGCCGCCGCCTCCTTCAGCGACGAGGGGGCATGGTAACGGAACCGCGGCAGGCGCATCATGACTGCCCACCCTCCTCCCACGGTGTCGGCACCCGAATCGGCTCGGGCCAGGCCACCTCGGGAACGCGCGTCGGGCCGTAGCGACGATCCTTTGAATCCAGCGCGCGCAGCACCTTCTCCGGGGTGATCGGCACCTCGTCGATCCGGACACCGACCGCGTCGTGCACCGCGTTCGCCACCGCCGGAGCGATCGGCAGCAGCGGCCCCTGCCCGACCTCCTTGGCGCCGAACGGCCCGTTCGGATCGGGATCCTCCACGATATACGTGGTCACCTCCGGCATCTCCATCGTCGTCGGGCTCTTGTACTCGAGCATCGAGGGAATCTTGTGCACACCATTGCGGCGCGCACGGAAGACCTGCTCCTCCATCAGCGCCTCGCCGAGCCCCATGTACACGCTCCCCTCGACCTGCCCGACGACCAGCCCCGGGTTGATGCACTGCCCGACGTCGTGGGCGATGTGAACGTGCTCCACGCGCACCCAGCCGGTGCGCGGATCGACATCGACCTCGACGACGGCGGCGCTGTAAGAGTAGGCGGGGGAGGGGCCGACGCCCGCTCCTTTGTACCGACCAGAGGATCGCGGCGGCGTGTACGAGCCGACCGTGCCGATCGTGCCGAAGCGCGCGTCGGCAGCCACGGCCGCTGCAGCGAACGTCATGCCCCGAACGGGCGTGTCGACAACGAACGCCCGGCC
>JAPUIN010000050.1 GCA_027297005.1 Acidobacteriota bacterium | reverse complement strand
GACGCTCAACCCGGACAGCGTGCCGGACGGCGCAACAGGAATGGCGACGGCGAGCATCGATTTTCTCGCCGGCAACGCCCGGCCCGACATCGTCGTGTTCAATGGCGATGACCGCCAGCCTCTGGTTCTGATCAACACCCTGGACCGCCGCGCCGACATCGACGGATCGGGGCGGGTCGACGGCTACGATCTTGCGATCCTCGCCCGAGCCTTCGGCGCCTCGCGCGGCGAAAACTTTCTGCTTCAGCCCGACGGCACCTTCCTCCAGACCGGCACCGGCCCGGGCGCGATCCTGCAGACCGAGCCTGACCCTGCAAACCTTCCCCCCGGTCTGGATCTGCCCACCAGCTGTAACGAAATCATGGACCCCCTGTTCGGCCCATACGGGCTGCCTGTCGATATCAATCTGGACGGAGTGGTCGACGGCGAGGACCTCGCCCTGCTCGCCGCCCTGTTCGGTCAGAGCTTCTGAAGCTATTGCGCCTCGGCCGGGTGCATGTTGTAAAAGAAGCAGAACGTCACACCTTCGGTTGCGTGGGGGAAAGCGTCGGGGAGGGGCGGGAGCGGATCGCTGGCGTGGATGGCGTCAAGAGCCGCTTTGTTGAAGGGGGGGACGGCCGACGGGCGGACGGTCCGCGTTTCGATGATCGCTCCTCCCTTCTCGATCACGAATCGATGACAGGCGTAGCCGCGGATCCCCTCCCGCGCGGCGAGCGGAATCCTCGAGTACCAGTTCTTCCTGATGATCAGGTACAGCTTGCGCGCATAGTCTCCCCAGGGGAAATCCTGGGTGTCGAATGACATCGTCCCATAGTTGGCCCCTCTGAGATATCCGGGGTTGCTGAAGATGAATTTGCGCTCACTCTCCACGATCCTCATGTCGGAGATCGCTTCGCGCAGGTCATCGGACGGCTCGTAGGCAGCGCCAGGGCGGGGCTGATCCCCTTCCCCTTGATCTTCAGCCTCCCCTCGTTCGGTTGCGTCATCCGGCGACTGTTCCGCCCGGTTCGTTGAACTATCCGCAGCCGTCGGCCCCCCTTCTTCCGGGGGGAGAGGAGGCCCCGGCCCCCCGGTATCTGCATCGACGGCCCGGGCGATCGCAACCGGCTCGGCGGAAATCGGAGCCTCCCCCGCCTCCTCTTCCGATGAGCCCTCCGTCGTCCCTGGAGATGCTCCCATTTCGTCCACCGCGCCGTCGGCCCCGGGAACCGGAGGGGGGGGCTGCTCGACGCTCTCGATCCCCTCCGCCAGCGACGGATCGGGGATCTCACGCGTGATCGCATCCCCTTCCGAGTGCGGGTCGATCGTGAAACTCGTGGCGTTTTCAGGGGTCGGAACCTCCTGGCGCGCCAGCCGGTTTTTATCCGACAGCAGCAGCGCATCCTTATTCTCAGCGACCGGCTCGTCGACCGGCAGCTTCACGTAGGCGAACTCGAGCGGGATCTGCTCCACGCGCGCCTCCGGCAGGTCCGGATCATCCTGGGGCACGAGAGAATCGAAGGGGACCGCCGTCGGCTCGCTCGCCGCGGGCGGCGGAGCGGGGACGCCGAAGAAGAACGCCTGCAGACTGTCGGGGAGGTATCTCGGGATGACGATCAGCAGGAGAAGGATCAGAAGATGCACCCCAACCGAGATGAGCATCGATTCGGTGCGCGTCAACTGAGCGCCGGGCGCGGGCTCCTGGTCCCCAGGGTATAGAAAATCCATCACTTCTCCGTGGCAGCCACATCGCCCGTGGCCGCGCGCGCCCCCGGGGGTTCCGGATCGGCTCTTACAGCCCTGCCGCGATCCGGTGAAATTCCCGACGGATAGCGGTCATGTCGATCTCCCTGATGAGCGGATGCACTCGATTCGTCAGCAGGATGTAAATGCGCTGCGGATCGGGGTCGATCCAGAGCGACGTGCCGGTGAAGCCGACGTGCCCGAACGATCGGGACGCGAGCACCTCCCACGCGGAGCAACCCCGGGTCGAGGCGAGCTGAAAGCCGACCGTCCGATCCTGCGAGAGCCCGGTCGTGAGCCCGGTCCTGAATAAATTCCGCAGATCTTCAGGAACCACGCGGGCGGGCCGGTCGAGGAACTCGCGGGCGAGAGCAAGGACCGCCCTCGTCGTCCCGAAGATCCCGGCGTGCCCGGCCACGCCTCCCAGCGAATGGGCGTTGTGATCGTGGGTCTCACCGTGGATGACATGATGTCGCCAGCCATTGTATCCGCCCCCTTCCCGCCCGGCGAGACCGCGCTCGTGCAAATTTCCTGTCTCAGTCGGGGCAATCCGCCTGCGCAGGCTGCGGGGCGGTCGGTACAGCAGATCATCCAGCCCGAGAGGGCGCGCCACGCGATCGCGGAACAGGCGATCGAGCGGGAGACCGGTGGCCGCCTCGATGGCGAATCCCAGCAGGATATACCCCAGATCGGAGTAAACCACCTCGCGGCCCGGAGGGTTCTCAAACGGCATGCGAAACATCAGGGAGATCCTCCCCTCCCGGTCGTCTGCAAGGATATAGAGAGGCTACCACGCCGGCAGCCCCGAGCGATGGGCGAGGAGATCGAGCAGCGTGAGCCCGGATCGTCCGTCCGCATCGGGTCCGCGCCAGAGTGGCAGCCGGCGGGCCAGCGGCTCCTCGAGTCGCAGGACTCCTTCCGCCTGAAGCTGGACGAGGAGCAGCGCCGTGGCCAGCGGCTTGGTCAGGGAGGCGAGATCGTACAGCGTGTCGGTGCGCGACGGCGTGGCCCGGGGTTCGAGAGCAGCGTGGCCGAGAGCCCCCTCGGCCAGCACGCGATCCCCCTCGGCGATCAGGTAGCTCCC
>JAPUIN010000005.1 GCA_027297005.1 Acidobacteriota bacterium | reverse complement strand
TGTCGATCGTTTCGAGGATGGTGGCGAGGAAGGCGGCCCTCGGCGCAATCCGATCGACCCGCACGTATTCCGCGGCGGCGTGCGCGCCGTCCCCCTCGACCCCCAATCCATCGAGGACCGGAATGCCGAGCGCTGCGCAGTGGGATCCGTCGCTCCCTCCACCCGTCGATCCCTCATTCAACGTGAAGCCGACCGCTTCAGCGGCGCGGCACGCCTGGCCGTAGAGCGAGGCGACTTCGCGCGTGCGCACGACCGGCGCGTGCGTCAGGGTGGCATCGACCCGGAGGCGGGCCTTCGGGTTTCTCAGTCTCAGGTTGAGCACGGCCGATTCGATGCGCACCCATTCCTCAGGAACAGGAACGCGCACATCGATCTCGATGTGCGCGGAGGGTGCGACGACGTTGCGGGCGACGCCTCCCCGGATGAGACCGGTGTGGATCGTCGTGCCGACATTGAGATCCTGGAGGTGTTTGATGGCCAGAAGCTGCGCGGCGATCTCCTCGATCGCGTTCACACCCTTTTCGGGATCGAGGCCGGTGTGCGCCGGCGCGCCGGTCACCTCGAGGATCACGCGCCCCACGCCCTTGCGGGAGGTCTTCGCCCCGCCGTCGGGATTGCAGGGCTCGAGGCCGAGGACGTAGCGGCATCGCTTCGCTTCCTCCTCGATGCGGGGTTTCGAGACGGGGCTGCCGGTCTCCTCATCGCCGCTGAGGAAACTGATGACGGGGACGCGCGGCCTGAGAACACCCTCCCTCACCGCGCGGGCCAGCAGGAGACAGAGGACGATTCCCACCTTCATGTCATAGACGCCCGGCCCGCACGCGCGGCCGTCCTCTATTTTCATGGGTCGGCGCGATGCTTCACCCGACGGCCAGACCGTGTCGAGATGCCCGAGGAGCATGACGGGAGCACCCCCATCGGGACCGAACGCCGCGCGCAACGAGTCGCCGGCGTTCCTCTGCGGAATGCGGGTCACCTCGGCCCCGGCGGCGCGGAACTGATCGGCGACGACCGTCGCGAGGCGATCGACCGCCTCTTTGTCGGATGTCGGGGAGTCGATCCCGACGAGGCGTCCCAGGAGGTCGAGCGCCTCTCCCTCGCGCGCCGTGAACCACGCGATGAGATCCTGTGCGCGACTCATCCCGAGCACCTCATGAGGATCCGCGCGTCACGCCGGACAGGATGGATCGATTCCGGGGAGCATCAGAGGGCCCGGAGCATCGGCGCCACTTTCCCGAAGACCTTGAGGTGCGCTTCGATGTCCGCTTCGGTGTGCTGGACGCTGATGGTCCACTGCTCGTCCGAACCGGCCGCCTGAGGAAGGATCCCTTCGTTGAGCATCGCGATGAAGAAGGCGTGCCAGGCGCGCGGGTCGCTTTCCATAAAGTCCCGGTAGTTACGGATCCGATCCTTGCGGAAGTTGATGGTTCCCATCGCGCCGACACCGTTGGCGTAGCACGGCAACTTGTGCTCGCGAATGATGGCGGTATACCCGTCGACCAGCTTCTTGTTGAGCGCGAACGATTTCACGTAGGCCTGGTCGGTAAGAATCTCCTTCAACGTCACCTCGGCCGCGGCGAGTGTGAGGGGGTTGCTGCTGTACGTCCCGCCATGGAAGACGCGAAGTGAGTTGAGCTCCTCCATCACGGCAGCCGAGGAGCCGAACGCCGCCAGGGGGAGCCCGCCGCCCACCGCCTTGGCCATACAGACCATGTCGGGCCGGGTCTTGAAATACTCCGTCGCGCCGCCACGCGCGATCTTCAGACCGGTCTTCACTTCATCGAAGATCAGCAGGACATTGTGCTCGTCGCACAGAGCACGCAGTCCGGGGATGAAATCGGGATCCGGCTCCGTCACTCCGATGTTCAGCATGATCGGCTCGAGGATCAGGCAGGCGACCTCGTTACGGTTCTCTTCGAGCAATGAGCGCACCGATTCGAGATCGTTGAAGACGGCGACCAGCGTATTGGCGTATGCCTCCGTCGGGATGCCGGCACCCTGGGGGATCCGCTGCGGCCGCTTCCGGTTCCCCGCATGGGCCACGGTCGGCTTCACGGAGACCAAGACGGTGTCGTGCGCTCCGTGATAAGCCCCCTCAAACTTGATCACCTTCGAGCGTCCCGTATGCCCGCGCGCGACGCGGATGGCGTGCATCGTCGCCTCCGCCCCGGAGTTGGCGAAGCGCCACTGCTCCATGCCGAAGCGGTCGCGCAGCTCACGTGACACGGAGATTTCGAGCCGGTGCGGCATCGCGTGCAGCGTTCCCTTCTTCACCTGCGTCACGACCGCCTCGATCACCCTGGGATGGGCGTGGCCTACCATCATCGAGCCGAAGGCCATACCGAAGTCGATGTACTTATTGCCGTCGGCATCGGTCATCGTCGTGCCGACGACCGACTCGATGAAGATTGGATGGGGATCGATCACCCGAAAATTCGAAGACACCCCCCGCGGCAACAGGGTTTTCGACTCTGTGAACAACTCCAGGGATTTTCTGGTCCGCTCCCGGTAACGGGCAATGATCGCTTCGTAATTCGCCATCTACGTCGCCTCCCCGCCGCCCGCCAGCAGGAGACCGCGAAGGTCGGCACGGGGGCTCCGGGGGGGGGAGTGGAGCCTCGTGCCGTCACGGTCCTTTGGTGCGGCTATGACGAGCAGTTTAGCAGAGTCGTGGGGGTCGCCGGAAGAGAGAGCCCGCAGGCCCACCCGGTCACGGTTGCCTTTGGCCGAGGGCATCCCGTTGCGCGCGGGTCGAGCGCCGCTTCAGGAAATCGCTGATGAGCGGGAAGACCTCCTCGGGCGCCCGCTCACCCAATAGAACGGTGAAGTGGTTGTAGTCCTCGCTGAACCCCTCCGAGCGACCCAGCCGCACGTACGTCTTGTCCTCGACGGGGGCGCGGTCGATCAGGACACGGGCGGTCCGCTCGGGGGACACGCGGAGCGCCGCCGCCAGCTGGATGACCGGGAAATGGATGCGATCCAGTCCCGCCTCGTAGTCGACCGTCCCATCCCACGAGACGAAACGCCCCCGCCGGATGACCCGCGCCAGGTGGAGGGCCACGCGGCTGCATCCCACATCGACGATGCCGTTGGCCACGATGCGCAGCATCGTTCTGCGCGAGCGGATCCCGTACTTCGGCAGCAGGAGCCGCGGGGAGATCCACCCGAGCACGAGCACGAACGGGATGAACAGGAAAGGAGGAATAATCGGCACGATCTTCCCATAGAGGACGCCGACCAGCTTCCGGCTGCGAATCAGACTCATGTCGGCCGGCACGTCGCTCATGACGGCGGAGCGGATCCGGCCAGTCAATCCCAGCGCGCAGGCGGCATACAGGATCATCCCCCCCAGACTGTGCCCCACCCAGTGGACCGAGTTCGCGCCGGTCTCGCGGCAGACGTATTCGATCACCGCGGGCAGATCGCGTTGTACGTAGTCGTCGATCGTCCAGTCGAACGGCCACAGTCCTCCGGTCGCGGCCCGGACGCTGCGGCCGTGCCCGCGAAGCTCCATCACCCAGACGTCGAAGCCAACGGCGCGCAGGTGCCGCGCCACCGAGTGTCGCTCGTCCAGATCGACATTGAAACGGTTGCTCAGGAGGCCATGGCAGATCACCACCGGCTCGAGAGGACGCAGCGGATCGCCCAGGGCTGGCCGGTAGCGGTAAAGAGCGATATCCCAGCCGTCATCCGTCCGCGCCTTGTGCGTTTCATCGGCCGGCGTTCCCAGGCGATGCAGCCGGCGCAGGATGATGCCGAGGGCAACGCACGCGAGCGTTCCGAGGAACAGGATCGAGATGGCGGGGCTCGTCATAGACAGAGGTGGTGAATTGAAAAGAACCCGGAAGCGTCTGCGGCGCCAAGCGCCGCCCCGGGATGACCAACCCCGGGACTTCCGGGTTCGGTGGCCTGCCGGTATTCCTCAGGCGGAAACCAGCGACGGCCTGATGACCAATGGTGGCCGCCTAAGTTACAGGCACCTCACGGGTCTGCATGGTAGGACATCTACTGTCATCTATCATTTGCTGGACCACCCCCTTTCTCGTGTACCGGAAACATTACTCCGCTCCGGTCACCGCGGCAAGGGGGAGATTGGCATCGGGTGCGCTCGCCTCCCACGGCACGTCGAACCGGACGTCGCTGTAGCGCGCGACCGCCTCCAGATGTTCGAGCGACCCGAATGCGTCCGAGGAATATGTCCGGCGTTCCGTCGGCACCCGCACGCCGTCGATCGTCCAGTAGTCGGACCAGATCACGATGCGGTAGCTGTGATCGTCGGCACGGTAGGAGTGGACGCGGTCGACGAGTCGGCTGAGCCTGCTGATGTAAAAGTCGTGCCAGTCGTCCGACCCGGTTCCCCCGTCCGTGCCGTCCTCGGTTCTGCGGAAGCGGACGACGTCGCAGGGATCGGATGGAATCGAGCCCTCGGCCGCGGGCGTTCTCATGGCGCGCGCCTCCAGAACGGCCCCTGGCGCCAGCAGGTTCCAGGGGTTCATGAACGACCATCGGACGAGGCGCGACATCGCCCGGGGAAATTCCAGCTCCCTGGGGTCGGTCACCGGCAGGCCTCCGCGGACGACCTCGAGGCTCTCCCCGTCGAGACGCATGATGCGCGGCTCCGGAACATCCAGTTCCTCGATGTAGGCTTTCTCCTCGCGCAGGGCGAAACGGTGGATTTGCTTGCTCACGGCGACCGGCTCCTTCCTCCCGGCGTAGAGTTTCAGTGTGTAGCGATACTCGACGGTTCGATGGCGCGCCCACGTCTCGTAGCCGCCACCATTCTCGAACGCCGCCGCGAGGACCTCGGAGGCGATCGGATCGGCGATCATCGCCAACCGCTCGGCCACCGGGTCGTTCTTCCCCCCTCCGCACCCCGAGAAGGCCGGAGGCATCGCTGCGGTCAGCAGAAAGATGAGCATCACGCGAGGGATGCGATTCCCGGAATCCCCGCTTCCGCCGGGCGGCCGGCGGCCGGCGGCCGTCGAACAGGAGAGCCGGTAGCGCCGATCGGCGATGAAACGATAGATCCGTCGCATGAGGGGCTTGACGCCTGGAATGCGCGCGAGGATCGCGAGCCATCTCATCCGCTCGAGTACCGAGAACAGCACCACCCAGCCATCGGCCCCCTTGGTCATGGATCCGTCCGGCGCGAACACATACATCTGCCTGAGGGCGTCCTCGTGATCGAGATTCGGATAGCGGGCCGCGACCGACGAATCGTGAACCGACAGCCACTCGATGAGGCCGTGGCGATCACGCCTCGCCATGCGATCGCGCCAGCCGCTGCAGAAGGCGCAATGGCCGTCATACAGCACGACATATCGGCCCTGGCTCACGGTACCGGTCACGGCTTCTCCATGTCCGCATCGCCCCCTCCTTCCGGCGGCATTGAATTCTCCCCGAGGAAGGCGATCCGGCCCTCCGCATTGATGCGATATATGAAATGCGGCGTCAGGATGAGATGGGGGGCGATCGAAGGATACCTCATCACGATCGCCACGTCGGTGGCCGTGGGACGATCCAGCACCGCATGGGTGTGCAGGGTCGGATCGCCGTCGTCGCGGACCGCGAGCGACACATTGATCGGCGGCCCCGCGTGCAGCGGCTCGATCGACTCGACGCGCCGTCCCGATGACGCCACCCGAACGATGTGATCACCACCGATGCGAACATATCCCTCGGGCGCCGCCGTCGAGGTCAGGTAGACCCTGAATGGCCCCTTCTTCAACCTGAACACCACCTCTTCGAGAGGCTCGGGATGCTGTGCTTTCCCGAGGACTCCTGCCCGTGCGATCTGGCCGGCGCGATAGTGCGACACGATCCTCGCCTCGGCCTCGCGCGGCGGGACCATCATGTTCGGGTAGCCGGCTTCACCGGAGGCCGGATCGTACTGGACCTGCAGCATGATCAGCGGACGCTTACGCCTGTCCTTCGGCGGCGGATCCTTGAGGAAGAGCACGCGCCAACTCCGATCCCCTTCAATGACGGTCTCTCCCTCGTGGAGGGAGGAGTACTTCTTCATCCGGGCGAGGCGATCGAGCGCCTTCTCCCGCGCCTCCTGGTGGTGGGCAATCCTCCACGCCACCTCCTCGATGGCGGCCAGTTCCTCCTCCGTAGGGGGGACGGGCGCCGGAGCGTCCCCACCCGAGGCGAACGCGTTCAACGGAATCATCGCGGCCGCAACCACGAGGGCGCGGAAGACACCGTTCCCGGATGCTCTCAAGACTCATCCTCCTGATACAGGACTTTAAAGTTTATCACCTGCCGGTCGAAACCGCCGCGGGCCGCGCGCTTGAACGGGCCCGGGGGATCCCTTATCATGTCGCGTTTCCACCGGGAAAGAGAGAAGATGCCGAGCCGGCTTGCGAGTGACCTGAAGATTCTCGTGAAGGGAGACGTCCTCGACGATCGGAAGGATCGGGAGGCCCGGAGCAGCGATTTCGGACGGATCGTCCACCGCGTGCCGGATGTTGTGGTTCGTCCCGCGTCGACGGACGATGTGGCCGCCGTCATCCGGTACGCCCGCAAGCAGTCGGTGCCGGTGGCGACACGCGGTGAGGCCCATACCCAGGCCGGTCAGGCGACCGTCGAACGGGGCATCCTGCTCGATCTCGGCTCGCTGGATCGCATTCTCTCCACCGACCCCTCGGCGCCTGCGGTCGAGACACAGGCCGGCGTGACATGGGAGACCCTCGTCCGCTCGGTCGTGCCTCAGCACCTCATTCCCCCTGTGCTCACCAACAACCTGGGCGTCACGATCGGCGGAACGCTGTCGGTGGCCGGCCTCGGCGTCGCATCATTCCATCACGGCGCGCAGGGGGACAACGTCCTCGAGATCGAGGCGGTCACCGGGGCGGGGGACATCGTCGTCTGCTCTCCCACCACAGAGACAGAGGTCTTCAATGCCGTCCGTTCCGGTCTCGGTCAGTTCGGCGTGATCACCCGGGCCCGGTTGAAGCTGCGTCGTTGTCTGCCGAGGACGCGCACCTACTTTCTGCTGTACGACGACCTGTCGGCTCTCATGCGGGACGCGCAGATCAGCATCGAGCAGAAACGTTTTGACTACATTGAATCCTGGTGCGTCCCGTGTCCGCAGGGATTTCGGTGGGTCGGCCAGACCAAGGAGGCGTTCGCCGCCTGGTTCTTCCCGCTGCACGCGACGGTGGAGTACGACCCGGCCTCCCCTCCCGATGACGCCGCGCGGCTGCAGGGGCTCTCCCCCTATCGGCGCATGTATACCGACGATCAGGACATCATCCACTTTGCCGGGCGGCTCGATCCATTGTTTGCGATCTGGAAGCGGAGCGGTTACTGGGCGCTGACGCATCCGTGGATGGAGACGATCCTGCCGTGGGCCTCGGCCGGAATCTGGATCAACCAGGTGCTCGCCAATCTGCCGCCGACGGCGCTCGGCGGGGGTCATGTCCTGCTCTGGCCGTGTCGGGGAGACGTGTCGAGCATCCCGCTGTTCATGAGCCCCCGGTCCCCTCTCGTGATGGGGTTTGGGATCCTCCCCGGGGTGCCGCCCGATCTCTGGCCGCAGGCCCGCCAGCGCCTCAATATGGCCTCCGACCTGAGCATGGCGGCGGGCGGAAAGCGGTACCTGTCGGGATACATCGAGTTCGACCGGGCCCGCTGGAAGCAGCACTTCGGGGATCGGTGGGATGACGTCTGCCGCCTGAAGAAGACCTTTGATCCCGACGGGATCCTCAATCCGGGATTCATCGACTATGGCCCCTGAGGAGATCACCATGAGCGACGCTGTGACCTCCCCGGCGACGAGATCCGGCGCGGCTCGCGCGCTCTGGGTTGCCGCTCATGTGGCCCGCGTCCTCCTGGGGTTGATCTTCGTGGCTGCCGGTGCATTGAAGGGGCTCGACCCGGCCGAGTTCGCCCGTCAGATGGCAGGTTATGGCATCGTCGGCCCGACCGTATCGAACCTTTCCGCCCCCCTGCTGATCGCTATCGAGTTCACCCTGGGCATTGCCCTCGTCGTCGGTTTCCGTTCCCGCGCTTCGGTTTTGACCGCCATCGCGTTTCTGGTCGCTTTTATCGGCATCGAGGCGTACGGCATCTCCCAGGGCCGGACCGAGGCATGCGGCTGCTTCGGCGCCTACCTTCAGCGCACGCCCCAGCAGGTGATCATGGAGGATCTCCTGTTTATCGGCTTCGGACTGCTGAGCCTCCTGGGCCATCGAACATGGCCCGGAGCGCGCGGGCGTGGCGTGATGGCCGCCGTCGCCGCAGGTGGCCTGGTGATGCTCGGCTTCGCGATCGCATCTCCGTACCTTCCGCTCGACCCTCTGGTGACCAACCTCGAGGTCGGGCGCCGGGTGGAGGATCTCGGTCTCGCCGAGGCCGTTCCCGACCTGACGGAAGGGCGTCATCTCGTCGCCCTCATCGACGTCACCGGGGCGAAAGCCTCCGAGACCTCGGCCCAGCTCGATGAGATCGAGGCGATCTCAGACGGACCGGATGTCATTGCTCTGACGCCGGCTACCGAGGAGGAGAGGCTCGCCTTCACCTGGACGGCTGTCCCTTCATACGACCTCAGGAACATCGATCGCCCGATCCTGAAGCGCCTCTACCGGCGCCTGCCCCGTTTCTTCCTGGTCGACCAGGGCCAGGTGCAGACCATTTTCGACTCCGCTGTTCCACGTCCGGAGGATCTGGTATCATTAGGACCACCATGAAATCACTCGAGACGAGTATTCCCCGGCGCGTGCTGGCACTTGCGCCGGTTCTGTGCATGATGGCCCTGCTCCTCTCCTCCCCTGCAGCCCACGCCGGCGAGTACGCCTGCCGCCCGGACTACGACTGGGCGGTGGAGATCGACGGCACTTTCCCCGGCGAGGCGGGGTTCTACAAGACGGACGTGCGGGGGAAGTTCCTGATCCAGGTCG
>JAPUIN010000049.1 GCA_027297005.1 Acidobacteriota bacterium | reverse complement strand
AAGCGCGGCCCCAGGTCACCTCGGTGGACGGGTACGACATCTTCCGTGGGACCTTCTCGCTGCTCCAACCAGGTGCCGGCGATCCGACCCTGTCGTCACTCGCGTGCATCGAGGCGGACCACCCGCAATCGGCGGTCGGCTCGATCCTCACCGCGGTCGACGCCAATGTCCCACCCCCCAATTCGGTGCTCTACTATCTGGTTGGGCACAGCAGCCGGGCCGCGGGGGCGCTGGATCCTCTCGGGAAGGGGATCGACGGATCGATACGTCTCGGCCCGCCCTGTCCGTGATGCGGGACATGGCCGCCGGGCGGGGTGAATCACCGCCCCGGCGGCCACCGTGCTGTCCCGGAATCCCGCCCTGCCTGTGGTAATGTCCTGGCATGAGCAGACAGAGGCCGAGACCGCTCGATGATCTCCTGAAGGAGTGGGCCGAAGGACCGCTTCGCGAGTCGATGCTCCGACTCTCCGAACGGAAGGATTCGTTCTCCTTCGACTCCGGCATCCCGCTGAAACGCCTCTACACTCCACTCGACACGGAATCGATCGATTACGCCGGGCAGATCGGCTTCCCGGGTCGCTTCCCGTTCACGCGGGGCGTGCAGCCCACGATGTACCGCAGCCGTTTCTGGACGATGCGGCAGTACTCGGGGTTTGGCGACGCGGCCGAGACCAACCGCCGCCTTCACTACCTCCTGGAGCGGGGCCAGACCGGCCTGTCGATCGCCTTCGACCTGCCGACGCAGATGGGGTACGACTCCGATCATGCCATGGCCGCCGGCGAGGTGGGGCGCGTCGGCGTCACGATCGACACGATCGATGACATGCAGCAACTGCTGGCCGATCTCCCGCTCGATCGCGTCTCAACGTCAATGACGATCAATTCGACGGCGGCGATCCTGCTGGCTTTATATGTCGCCGTTGCACGCTCCCGCAGGATTCCGCTCGAGCGACTTGCTGGCACCGTGCAGAACGACGTGCTGAAGGAGTACATCGCACGCGGCACGTACATTTATCCTCCAGAGGCCTCACTGCGGATCGCCACCGATCTTTTCGCTTACTGCCGCGAGGAACTGCCGCGCTGGAACGCCATCAGCGTCAGCGGGTATCACATCCGCGAGGCGGGATCGACGGCGGTGCAGGAGGTGGCGTTCACCTTCGCCAACGGCATCGCGTATCTCGAGGCGGCACGCGACGCCGGTGAATCGGTGGAGGAGATTGCCGCGCAGCTCTCCTTCTTCTTTAATGCCCACAACAACTTTCTGGAGGAGGTGGCCAAGTTCCGCGCGGCCCGGCGGATCTGGGCGCGGATCATGAAGGAGCGCTTCGGGGTTGTGAGCGAACGCGCCATGCAGATGCGGTTCCACGCCCAGACGGGAGGCTCGACCCTCACGGCGCAGCAGCCGGAGAACAACATCGCGCGCGTCGCCGTGCAGGCCCTGGCGGCGGTGTTCGGCGGCGCCCAGAGCCTGCACACGAACGGCATGGATGAGGCGCTCGCCCTCCCGACCGAGAAGGCGGCCAAGATCGCGCTCCGCACCCAGCAGATTCTCGCGCACGAGAGCGGTGTGGCCGACACAGTCGACCCGCTCGGCGGTTCCTACGCCATCGAGACCCTCACCAACTCGATCGAGGAAGGGGTTGAGGTGTATCTGAAACGGATCGACGAGATCGGCGGGACCGTGCGGGCCATCGAGTCGGGGTTCCAGCAGCGCGAGATCCAGGAAGCGGCCTACCGCTACCAGCGCATGATCGAGGCAGGTGATCGGGTCATCGTTGGAGTCAGCCGCTTTGACGAGAAGGAGAACGGCGGGTCCCCGATTCAGCTCCAGAAGATCGATCCGCGCCTGGAGGACGCCCAGAAGGCGCGCCTCGCAGCTTTCCGGGAGTCGCGCGACGGCGCCGCTGCGGAATCCTCTCTGAAACGACTTGAGGCGGCAGCGCGCGGCAGGGATTCTTTAATGCCGCGGATCCTCGCCGCGGTCGAGGCGCGGGCCACGCTGGGCGAGATCAGCGACCGACTGCGGGAGGTCTTTGGCGCCCACGCACCGAATGCCACGATTTGACGCGCGGCCCATCCCGCAATTGTGGCGAACCGGACCTCACCGGAGAGGGCCCGTGACCAGGCTCCTCGAAGTCGACGATCTCTCAATCGAGTTTCCCACCCGGAGCGGAGTCCTGCGCGCCGCCGACGGCGTCTCACTGCACATCGACGAGGGGGAGACGGTTGGCCTGGTCGGCGAATCGGGCTGCGGCAAGAGCGTCACCGCCATCTCCCTGCTGCGCCTCGTCCCGCAACCGGGGCGCATCGTCTCCGGGCGTATCCTTTATAAGGGCGTCGATCTGATGGGCCTGGCGGAGCGCGAGATGCGCCGCTACCGCGGCCGCGAGATCGCCTTCATCTTCCAGGAGCCGATGTCGGCCCTCAACCCGGTCTTCACCGTCGGGTACCAGATTGCTGAGGGGCTGATCGTCCACGGCATCATGAAGAAAAAAAAGGCACTGGCCGAGGCGGTCCGCCTGATGGATCTCGTCCGCATCCCGGATGCGGCACAGCGGGTGCGTGACTACCCGCACCAGATGTCGGGCGGGATGCGGCAGCGGGTGATGATCGCCATGGCCCTGGCCTGCCGTCCGTCCCTTCTGATCGCCGACGAGCCGACGACCGCGCTCGACGTCACCATCCAGGCGGAGATCCTCGATCTGCTCCGGCGCCTGAAGAAGGAGTTCAATCTGTCGCTCCTGCTGATCAGCCACAACCTGGGAGTCATCGCCGAGATGGTCAACCGGGTCGCGGTCATGTACGCCGGGAAGATCGTAGAGGAATCGCCGGTGCACGACCTGTTCGCCGATCCCCGGCACCCTTACACCGCGGGCCTGCTGCGATCGGTTCCCCGTCTGGGCGAGGGGACTGAGCGGGTGGACGGGCGCAGGTCGCGCCTGGTGGCGATCGACGGAAACGTTCCGGATCTCGCCGCGCTGCCGGCCGGCTGCGCGTTTCACCCGCGCTGCCCTGACGTTTTGGCCGCGTGCCGCGAGCAGGCGCCGAGGCTCCTGCCGCTCGGTGATGAGAACGCTTCGCGACGCGTCTCCTGCTTCTTACACCACGGGCCCGACGGAAAGCCGACATGAGCGTGACCGCTGCGCCGCCCGGGCCGGCCCGTGCCGGCGCCGGGGGGAGCCCGCTCCTCGAGGTCGAAGATCTCGTCAAACACTTCCCGATTCGCCGGGGGCTGTTCTCGCGCGTTTCCGGTCATATCCGCGCAGTGGATGGCATCTCGCTCACGATTGCTCCGGGCGAGACGCTGGCGCTGGTGGGGGAATCCGGCAGCGGCAAGACGACCACCGGCCGCTGCATCCTCCGGCTGCTCGAGCCGACGGCGGGTCGCGTCCGGTTCGATGGCACCGACCTGCTCGCCCTGCCGCCGCGCGGGATGCGCAGGATGAGGCGCCGCATCCAGGTGATCTTTCAGGATCCGTACAGCTCGCTCAACCCGCGGATGCGGGTCGGAACCATCGTGCGAGAGCCGCTCGACGTCCACCGCATCGGGACCGGACGCAGGGAACGCGACGAGATGGTCGCCGCGCTGCTCGTCCGTGTCGGTCTCGATCCGTCGGTGATGCGCCGCTACCCGCACGAGTTTTCGGGCGGACAACGCCAGCGCATCGGGGTCGCCCGTGCCCTCGCTCTGCGGCCGCGATTGATCGTGGCCGACGAGCCGGTGTCGGCGCTGGACGTCTCGGTACAGGCCCAGGTGATCAATCTGCTGATCGACCTGCAGGAGGAGTTCGGCATCGCCTACCTGTTCATCGCGCACGATCTCGCCGTCGTCGAACGGATCGCCGACCGCGTGTCGGTGATGTACCTCGGCAGGATTGTAGAAACGGCCCCCACGAAGGAGATCTTCAAAAACCCCGTTCACCCTTATACTAAGGCTCTTCTGCAGGCGATCCCGATCCCCGACCCGGGCAGGGCGCGGGAGCGGTCTCCCCTCGGCGGGGACCTCCCCTCGCCGGCGAATCCGCCGGCCGGGTGCCGCTTCCACACCCGCTGTCCGGTCGTCGAGGAAGCCTGTTCGCGGGTCGAGCCCCCCCTGGTGGAGGTCTCGCCGGGGCACTGGGCTGCCTGCCATCTGGCGCCGGGCCTCCCGGGGGCGTCCCCTGGGACCAGCAAGGCGCCGGGTGGGCCGTAGTCCGGACTGCCCCGGCGGCACCGCGCCGCCGTGGAACGCCCGGGCCTGCCCATCCGTATACTCAAGGGCCGCCTCCGGCAGCCGCACCATTCCGGGGGAGTCCTTCGCCCCGTTCACGGGGGCGGTTTCTTGAATCGAGGTGATCTAATGAGGCAGCCTGTCTCCCGCCGTATCTTCCGTTTTCTCCCGATCCTCTACTGCGCTCTGGCGCTGCTCCTCCCCGTGTCCGCGCGGGCCCAGGAGGGTGAGACGTCAAATTTGACGATGGCCGAGCCGCCTGCCGACGCGGTCATCCTGTCGCTGCAGGACGTCCTGAACGCCGCGCTGGAGCACAACCTCGACGTTGCGGTTCGCCGCTACGATCCATTGAGACGTGATGCGAATGTGATGCTGTCGCAGTCCGCTTTTGATCCATCGCTGACAGGACGAGCCGAAAGTCTGAGATTCGAAGATGCGTTCAATAGCCAGTTCGGAACGCCGTTAACATTCGAGAGGAGAGAGCACAATTACAGTCTTCGCTTCGAGGATCCACTTACCATTGGAGGAAGATATTC
>JAPUIN010000048.1 GCA_027297005.1 Acidobacteriota bacterium | reverse complement strand
CCTCCATGAAGTAAGCCCTGCCGGACGCATCGAACAGAAACTCGACGGTTCCGGCGTTCCGGTACCCGCACGTCCGCACGACATCGAGGGCGATCGACCCGATCTTCCTGCGGGCGTTCGCATCGAGAGCGGTGGAGGGAGCCTCCTCGATCAGCTTCTGGTGCCTGCGCTGTGTCGAGCACTCCCGTTCTCCGAGATGCACAGCATGGCCGTGATGATCGGCGAGGATCTGAACCTCGATGTGCCGCACCCGCTCGAGGAATTTCTCGGCGTAGATCCCGTCGTCGCCGAACGATACGCCGGCTTCGGAGCGCGCAGCGCGAACCGACGACTCCAGCTCCGAGTCTCCCCGGACCACGCGCATCCCCTTGCCGCCACCCCCGGCCACCGCCTTGATCAGGATCGGGTAGCCCGCCTTCCGGACGAACGCGCGGATCGCATCGATCCCCTCGGCGCGCTCAGACATGCCGGGGATGACCGGAATCCCAGCGCGTGACATTTGACGACGGGCTTTCACCTTATCCCCCACCAGTCGCATGGCGGCGGGAGGCGGTCCGATGAAGACAAGACCTCGCTTCGCCACCTCCTCGGCGAACACGGCATTCTCCGCCAGGAACCCGTAGCCAGGGTGCACGGCGTCCGCCCCGGCCTTTCGGGCCGCAGTGAGGATGGCATCGATGTCGAGATAGGACGCGGCGGCGGGCGGTGCACCGATTGGATAAGCCGCGTCGGCAAGGCGCACCGGGAGGGAGTCCCGGTCCGCCTCCGAGTAGACCATGACGGGGGAGAGGCCCATCGCGCGGCATGCCCGCAGGACGCGCAATGCGATCTCACCACGGTTCGCAATCAGGACGGTCCGAATCGATGCCCGCGCCTGCGACCTGACCGGGGCCTGCTTCCGGGTCGGCACGGCGTCGCTCTTCCGTCTCGCTCGCGCGATCGTACGTACACGAATTCTCTTCGAGCCGGAACCGCTCCGCCGGGTTCTTGCGCGGGACGGCGCCCCGCGCCCCATCGGTGTGCCTTTCTTCCTAGAGCGGGATGTTGCCATGCTTGCGTGGAGGGACCACGTCCTTCTTGGTCCTCAGGAGACGCAGTGCCCGAATCACTTTCCCCCGTGTCGCACGCGGCTCGATCACCTCATCGATGAAGCCACGTTCGGCAGCAATGTATGGATTAGCAAATGTGTGGCGGAATTCCTCCACCTTCCGCTGTCTCAGTTCCTCGGGGGAGCTCGACTCGGCCAACTCGCGACGGTAGAGGATGTTGACGGCTCCCTCCGACCCCATGACGGCGATCTCCGCCATCGGGTAGGCAAAGTTGAAATCGGTACGGAGGTGCTTCGACCCCATCACGCAGTAGGCCCCGCCGTATGCTTTGCGCGTGATGACCGTGATCTTCGGCACGGTGGCCTCCGCGAACGCATAGAGCAGCTTGGCGCCGTGCCTGATGATTCCCCGGTGCTCCTGGTCGGTCCCGGGCAGAAACCCCGGTACGTCCTCGAAGATGACGAGGGGCACATTAAACGCATCGCAGAAGCGGACGAAGCGCGCTCCCTTGACGGAGGCATCGATGTCGAGCGCCCCCGCCAGTACCGCCGGCTGGTTGGCAATGATCCCGACGACCCCGCCGTCCATCCGTCCGAATCCGACGACCATATTACGCGCGAAGTGCTCATGCACCTCGAGGAAGACACCCGCATCCAGCACGGTGCGGACGATCTCCTTGATGTCGTACGGCCGGGTCGGCTCCTGTGGGATCAGCGTATCGAGTTTCGGCTCCTCACGATCGGGATCGTCCCCGGTCTCCCGGCGCGGTGGATCCTCCATGTTGTTCGACGGCAGATACGAGAGCAACTCGCGGATGAGGGACAGCGCGCTGGCATCGTCGGCTGATGCGAAATGGGCCATGCCGCTGACCGAGGCGTGCGTCATGGCCCCACCGAGTTCCTCCTTACTGACGTTCTCGTGAGTGACCGCCTTGATGACATCGGGACCGGTGATGAACATGTAGGACGTCCCCTCGACCATGATGTTGAAGTCTGTGATCGCGGGGGAGTAGACGGCACCGCCGGCGCAGGGGCCCATGATGGCCGAGATCTGAGGGATGACCCCGGAGGCGAGCGTGTTGCGCAGAAAGATGTCGGCGTAGCCACCGAGCGAGACGACCCCCTCCTGGATCCGCGCACCCCCCGAGTCGTTCAGTCCGATGATCGGCGTCCCCACCTTCATGGCGAGGTCCATGATCTTGCAGATCTTCATGGCGTAGGTCTCGCTGAGAGACCCACCGAATACAGTGAAATCCTGGGAGAAGACGAAGACGGGACGGGCATCGATGGTGCCGTGGCCGGTGATCACCCCGTCACCTGGGATCCGCTGCCGGTCCATGCCGAAATCGGTGCAACGGTGGACGACAAAGCGATCGAGCTCCTGGAAGGAGCCGGGATCGAGCAGGAGCTGGATCCGCTCGCGCGCGGGCAGCTTACCCTCGGCCCGTTGGCGGCGCAGGCGTTCTTCCCCCCCGGGGGCCTCGGACTCCCGGTTCCTGCGCCTCAGTTCTTCGATATGGTCGTCAGCCACACCAGCCCTTCAGCACGTGCTGTGGCGCGCCGTCGTGATCGATCCAGACAGGCCCATCGTATGCGCGGATCTTCTACTCGCTGTCCTTGCCGTTGCCCCCACGTCGCTCCGACGTCTCGGACCCGCCCCCATCACCGGCGGAGGATTCGCCGGCCGGATCGTCCGTCACTCCCGATCCTGGGAGGGACCTGCTTTCGTCGTCCCGATCAGCGACCCGGGCGACGGCGACGACCGTATCCCCCTCCTGAAGATGGATCAACCGCACTCCCTGTGTCGGCCGGCCCAGTATCGAGATATTCTTCACGTCGGTGCGGATGATCTTCCCGTACGCCGTGATCAGCATCACCTGATCGTCCCGGGACACCTCCAGCACCTGAACGACCGTTCCGGTTTTCTCGGTGACTTTCAGGTTGATGATCCCGCTCCCGCCGCGCCCCTGCATCCGATAGTCGGGGACCTCGGTGCGCTTGGCGTAGCCGTTGGCCGTAACACTCAGAATGGTGCTCTCCGTCGAGTGGACGCAGTCCATCTCGACAATCTCGTCGCCGTCGTGAAGCCTCATGCCGATGACGCCGCGCGCGCCCCGCCCCATGGTGCGGACCTCCGTCTCCGCGCAGCGAAGGGCCTGTCCGCCCGCCGTGGCCATGAAAAGCTCACGATGGCCGTCGGTCAGCTTGACGGACAGCAGTTCATCCCCCTCGTCTACAACGATGGCGATGATCCCCGCGGAGCGCGGGTTGCTGTAGGCCGCCAGGCTTGTCTTTTTGATGATTCCCCTGCTGGTACAGAACACGAGAAAGTGTTCGTCGGGGAATTCCTTGGTGGCAACAAAGGCGGCGACCTTTTCGCCGGTTCCGAGCTCGACGAAATTGGCGATGTTCTTTCCCTTGCCGGCGGTGCCGATCTGTGGAATCTCGTGAACCTTAAGCCAATGGACGCGTCCGCGGGTCGTGAAGATCAGGATGTAGGCATGGGTGGAGGCGACGAACAGGTGCTCGACGAAATCCTCGTCGCGCGTCGTCATGCCGAT
>JAPUIN010000047.1 GCA_027297005.1 Acidobacteriota bacterium | reverse complement strand
GGTGGCCCGGATCGTCAAGGATCGCAACCTCATCCTCGCACCGATCACGCTGATGATCGTCACCGACGGCGTTCCCGACTACTCCGTGCCGGGCGCGAAGCCGGGCTCGAAACAGATGTACGAAGGGATCGATCTGACCCCGCTCGAATACCTGTCGCGCCGGCTCACCCTGAGGCTCGCCTACGTCTCTCCGAAGGTCGGCGCCAGCTGGCGAAAGCTGGTCCCGAGACGCCGCGTGCGCCTGTGGACGGTCGACGGCGAGGTGATGCAGGGATGGAGGGCCCAGGTGCGCAAGAAGGTCGCCCTCGCGCGCCAGGAGAAGCTCTGGTCCTGGATTAAGGATAACGTCGACTACAGGGTGCGTTCGATCGGCGTCTGACGATCGGGCCGTCGCACGAAGCAACCCCCATGCGCCCGGAGGGTCCGGGACGCCACCCTATGCCCGGACAGGTCACTAGCGCTTCAATGCCCGCGCAACGGCCGCGACGTGGTCGGGGCCCGTGGCGCAGCAGCCCCCGATGACCTGCGCGCCCGCCTTCTTCCACCCGCGGGCGAACTCAGCGTATCGCTCCGGTGTGTAGCCGCGCTCTTCGATGTTGAAGTACGGTTCGTCGGGCGTCCGCCCGTAGTTCGGGTTCTCATCGTAGCCCAGGTGGGCGTAGGCGCCGATCGGGCCGTCGTAGGCCTCCCGAAGGTGCGGCAGGGCGGCCGTGATCCCTTCCGGGTAGCTGCACATCAGGAAGATCCCTTCGACGGGGTGCCCCCGCAGGGCGGCAGCGAGATCGGCCATTGTCTCACCGCCCAACATCTTGCCATTTTTCTGCAGGAGGCAGACACCCAGGAAGACCGGCAGGCCGGCGGTGGCGCAGGCGTCAACGGCGGTCACGCAGTCCGCGAGCGGGCTCTCGATAACGGAATCTCCTCCCAGGTATTCGGGCAGCATGAAGTCGACGCCGGCGGCGGCCAGCACACGCGACTGCTCTTCGAACTGGCGGTGCAGGTCCTTCGTATACGGTGGCGCGATCCCTCCGGCCACGTAGGCTTTCGGATTGACCGCATTGCGCGCCTCCACGGCCAGCTCCCCACCACGGCGCGTGTACTCCTCCCAGCGATTCTCCTCCTGAATCATGGCGAGCATGCCGCGGCTGGTGTAAAAATTGTTGCTGGTGATGATCTCGGCGCCGACGCGCAGGTAGTCCTCATGGACGCGGCGAACGACATCCGGCGCATCGAGGTTGGCGGCCGCTGACCAGACACCGAGCTTGCCCGACACCGAGCCCCGGTTGACGTCGACCCCGCGTCGCTGCAACTCGGAGCCGGTGGCGCCGTCGAGAATCAGCACCTCCCCCTTTTTCAATCTTGCGACGATACTCTCCATGATCATCCTCTCCTCGTCGGCCATTTCATCTCCGCGTCGTAACATCACAGGAGCATCACCCGCGGAACAGAATGCTCCGGGGGTGCATTCTCATGATGAAACAGCGGGTATGAAACTGGACGAACTGTAAGGATAGCGGAGAAGGGGGAGGCTTGTCCATCTCCTGTTGGGTGTCACACAAAAAAAAGGCCCCGATCGCAGGGCGATCGGGGCCTCGATTTACGACTTGCTTTCAGGCAAAATCTACCGGCCGAGCTTCCAGGTGAACCCACCCGTCACATTGGTGTGGGTCGAGCTCTGGTTGAACGTATCCTCGTTCACGAAGGTCACGTCGAAGCGGAACGCGGCCCGCTTGCTCTCGCCGAAATAGAATCGGCTGCCGCCGCCGAACTGATACGCGATACTGTCATCGTCGAACGATATGCCGGCCACATTGACATCGAGGCTGGCACGCCCCAACCCGACGAGGACGTAGGGAACGATGTCCTCGCGCGGATGGAAGTTGAACAGACCGTTCACCATGAGCAGCTGCATCGTGGTGTCGACGTTCGTCCCGAGGATGCTCGTCTCCTCGCTGGAGTTCAGGTACTGACCCTCGACCTCGAACATCGGCGTCAGAAAGTGCCCGCCGCGAATCGCGAACGCCGTACCCTTCTCATCCATGACATTGTCGTCGTACGCGGTCTGTCCGAAATCGAAGCCGATCTCCGAGTCCCCCTCCCCGATCCCCGCCATCGCGGGGCTGACGAAGAGGAGCGCCGCAAACGTCATTCCGAGTATTCGCTTCATACGCCTGTCCCTCCTGAGTGTCGGGACCGCCAATCATCGCGATCCCCCGGTTCCCGTCCTCTTGTCCGTGGCGCGCCCCGTCTCGCAATAGCGTGTGGGGAGACGCGACGGCGCACCACCCATCCCGTGCAATCTGAATCCTGCGTGCGAGGAAGGCAAGCGGATCACGCACGGTCCAAAACTTGTTTTCGCGGGGTTACAGGAGTGTCGCTGACGGGGGATCGCGCCGCGCAGCGGGGTGTCCGATCACCCCCGGGTGCGCGGGATCCACACATCGGAAACGGGATGAGGACGAGGGTCCCTTGACGGAGAACGGGACCGCACCAGGAGGGGGATCTGGCGCGGCCCCGCGCGATCACGATCCCGTCCTGCCGGAGAGGAGGGACCGGGGCGGCGATCACCGGAGGATTTCAAATACGTCCTCCGGGCCCGGCCCGAGGATTCGACCGAGAAGGCAATTCCAAAGTCCATGATCTGGGGGCGGCCTTCCCGGTCGATAAACTCCATCGAGATGAAGCGGGTCCCCTCGACCTCTCCGAGATCATAGATGCGCGTGACGTTACGGTGAGTGACCTTGCGGGCGACCGTGATCTCCCGCTTGAACCGTTCGAGGACATCCGGCTGCTCGAGGAGGTCGGGACGGATCATCTTGAGCGCCACGTATTGATCAAGCTCCAGGTCACGGGCCTTCCAGACCTCCCCCATCCCTCCCTTGCCGATCTTGCTCAGCAGGACGTACCGCGACCCGAACGGCGTGCCCTGCTCGCGCGGCGACTGCCGGCCCGGCATGTCGCTGGTGCCGGGAAAGGTCCGGGTCTCGTGAACCGAGGACTCTCCGGAGGAGGACCGATGGCCGGCGTGGGACGCGCCCGACATCGATCCCCCGCAGGTGCTGCAGAACCGCGTGCCCGCCGGACTCGGTGTGTGACATTGCAGGCAGGTCAAATCGGCCACGAGATCTCCATTAGCACCGGCGCGCCCACCGAGAGGTGAATGATCGCTGGAGAATCAGGAGCGCCCGAGTGGGTTCATTCTAGGCCGCGTCTCCCGGACGGTCAACGCAGCGGGAGGCAGCCTCCACGAGGAAGGGGGGCGTGCACACCTCCGGCGTTTCCAGATCGGCTCAGGAGTTCGATCCGGCGGGCGGAGGGCACGCCCCCCACATGGCGAGTCCCCTCGAGGAGATCGCCTCTCGGATGTCAGCGGCGATTCGGAATCCGTTCGTGAGGAGGGGAATACGGTGAGGATTGAAATCCGTCAACTGTTATTCGGAGAGGTCGCGACCGCGGGGCAATCATCGCACCGGTAGATCAGGAAGAAGTTGTCGACGACGAAGTCGAGGTCCCGCTCCAGCGTATAGCCGGCCGACTCCATCCAGCCAAGCAGCTGTTCCCGCGTGTACTTCAGCGAGGGCATCAGATGGGGCGACGCGCGGTCGAAATCGATGATCGCGATCCGCCCCCCGGGCTTCAGGTATCTTCGGAGACGGCGCAGATAGGAGCCTTTCGCGGAGATGTGGTGGAGCGTGTCGCACAGAAACACGAGATCGACCCGCTCCGGCAGACGCGGATCGGCATCCCCGGCGACGACCATTCTGACATTATCCAGCCGTTCCGCCGCCACCGTCGTCGCGATGTGTTTCAGCATTTCGGGGTTGATGTCGACGGCGTAGACGACCCCTTCCCCGCCGACCGCCCGCGCCAGAGGTCGCGTGAAGAGCCCTGTCCCCGCCCCGATGTCGGCCACCCTTGCCCCCGGTACGACGGCGAGGGATGCGATCACCCGATCAACCTGGAGATCCTCCACCCGCTCGCTCGACTCCAGGATGATGAGGGAGAGTCGAGCTGTCACCCAGTCGCGGCGTGACCAGGCGATCGTCGCCACGACGCCCAGGATCACGACGATAAGGATCCATTTGCGTGCGCGCGGCGTCATGCCGTCCTGGCGTCCCAGGCGTAACCGGTCGGCGCCAGTGCGGGAGGAAGCGGGCTCGGCCACAACCCCTTCGGCGGTGAGCCGTCATTGAAGCCGGATGGTGACACGTCGTTCGAGACAGTCGACGTGATCCCTTCCACGATCGCCTCGAGATCGAGTCCTGTCTGGTTGTTCATATCCAGTTTTTTCAGACGCTCATCAACAGTTTCCGAAAAGATTTAGAAGTTGATGACCAGCGAGGTCGTGAAGATGGTGTCGAGATTGTCCAGCTGCCGGGGGACCTGGCCGGCCGGCGTACCTGCTGGCGGAAATACGAGGAACCGATCGATCGCCTCGAACGAGGGCTCAGTATCGTAGAGCCACTGCAAGCTGACCTTGAGGGCCAGGCGACTGTTCATCGTGACCGACACCGAGTTGATCATATTGACCCGGAGGTCGGAGGTCTCGTCCAGGTTCTCGTCCACGACCGTATCGTTCGAATACGTCGTCATCTTCCCGAACGTGCGCTCGTACTTCGAGGTGATCCGAATCCCCGCGAAGGTGTCGTCCACACCGGCCATCGCCGCGACCTCTTCCTGCCTGGTGTAGGTAAGCCCGTAGTCGGTTCGGAACTTCAGATCCTCGCGATCGATCCAGATGTTGCCAATGCCGGCCACGCTCGAGTAGCGGTCCCGAATACCGGACGGCTCGTTGCGGTCCCATCCGGCCCCCACGTGCCAGTAGAAGTGTTCCGTAATGGTCCGGCCGTAACGGCCATTAAGATAGTAGTTCTCGGCCGTGATCTCCTGGTCGATCTGCTCCGTAATCGTGAAGTCCATGTTGTCGGGGCCGATGGCGAACCGGGTGAATTTCGTCGTCTCGACCCGGATCCCGCCGGCTTTCAGCTCGAAGATCGATTTCTCCCACTTTCGGGTGAGCTCGTTCTTGAACCCGATGGTGCTCGCCTCGGAATTGCCGTCGGTGGCGACGAAACTCAATTCGGCCTTGTCGGACCAGCCGGTGGCCGGCTCCTCCCCGGCCTGGACCGGCACAGAGAGCATCGCCAGTATCCCGGCCTGCACGGCCAGTCGCCACAACGAAGTCTTCCGCATGCGTGGAACCCCTCCTCCGAAAACCGCGGCCCGGGCCGGCTCCCTCCCTCGGGGACAAGCGCGCGCGGGCATGAGCCTGGATGTCTGAGCGCCGGGACTATAGCACCACCCCTTCCCGTTCGAGCCGTCGGAACAGTCCGGCTTTTCGTCATCGTCATCGCGCTCTCCCCCGACGCGGCCGGGATGCTCAATACCACCCGGCGTGGACGGACGGCTGATCGATCGGGCCGATCCCCTTTCACGCATTCCTTGACTCGGTTTCCACGGGACCTCAGTTTGAGGCGGCCCAGCCTCTAGAGAGGTGATGGAGTGCCACCATGCGCCTGCCGATCGTCCGAACCCTGATTGTCGTGGTGACGGTCCCCCTCCTCCCCTTCACGGCCCCATTCGATCTGGCAGCGAAGACAGAGCTCGAGAACCTCCGGAACGGCACCCGACTTTGTCTTCATGATGGTCAAGCGGGCCCGCGGGCAGTACGGCCTGGCGCGGGTGAGCAAGTCGACCGGACGAATCGAGGGGATCATCAGCCTGGGGCGCGACAAGCAGCCGAGTTACCAGGTCGACGGCGTGACCAACCAGATCTTCTACCGTCCGCGGCCGACGACGATCGTCGGCTACAAGTTCTGAGGCGGGGATCCGGGGCGCTCAGATCGCCTCGAGAACGCTCATCATGTAACCGCCCCGGCGATCGTCCTGCTTGCCGGTCTGGTGGTAGACGTCCTCGATCACCTTGGAACGCGAGTAGGTCGAGCGAACGACGCGGAAGTAACGCCGCGGTCGCCGGCCTCCGAACTGACCGTCGAGCGAGCCCTCCTCGAAGGCGGTCCTCTGCTGATCGAGATCGGTCAACTGCGTGCGGTGCGCATCGGAGTATTCCACCCGCACGCAGATTCCTCCCTTCTTGAGCATCCGGCGAATGTTGCGGGCGGCCGCGTGCGCCTCGAGCAGCCCCTCGTACATCGTCTCCGGGTCCTCGTCCTCATCCTCGTCCTCCGGATCCGGCTCGCGGGCATCGGTCAGGTGCCGCGCGATGACGAGATCGTCTTTACGGAAGGCGTCGTTCCGATCGCGCCAGGGCTGCGTACCGGGAGGGTGCAACATGTTCGGAAACGCGTAGACCACCAGATCGGCCACCCCGCGGGGCAGTGTCGGGTCGGGTAGCTCCGTCTGGATCAGCCGCACCCGGGGTCTCGCTCCACCGATTCGCCGGGCGAGCCGCTCTCTGGCTGCCGCCAGCATCAGCGACGACCCGTCGACCCCGATGAACTTCGCCCGCGGGAACTGCCTGACCAGGCGGACCAGAAGGTTTCCCGACCCGCAGGTGTAGTCGACAACCGTCCCCCGCGACCGGCGGCACGACTCGCGCGCATAACGTGCGATCCGACGGGAGGCATGGGCGTGGGCCGCATCATCGCTGCGGCCGTGCCACCACGTCCCGACGACCCTTTCGTACGCCTTCCGTCCGCGCTGAAACTCCCGGTCGAAATCAATATGGCGGTGGTGCGCGGTGATCCCTGCTCCCATTCATCTCCCCGTCCGGCTTCCCCGGCGTCCGCCCGCGGCATGACTGCGGAACGCGCCGGACTATACGATGGCCTCGATGGACCGGCAAGACTTTCGTGGGCATGCCACGCGCGGATTCAATCGAAGTGCTTGAGATCCGGCCAGAGCTCGTCGAAGGGAACCCGAAGATTTCTGCCGATCCAGATCGGCTGGTCGTTCTCATACGGCATGCAGTATCCGCAGCTCGTGGTTCCGACGCGCTCCACCGATTCGAACCGTCTCTCGAGCCGCTCGCGGGTGCTGCCGATCACGATGACGACCGCTCCCGTGGACGCCCGTGGACCCCACAACCAGTAGTTGTTGTGTCCGCTGAGGGCAGGGGGCAGATCACGGTCGCGACCCAGAAACTCGATCGCCCCCGCCTCGCCGTAATTAAAGGTGAAAACGGCAGCGGCGGCGCGGTCCCCGGGCGTGAGTGATTCGTACGCATCGGCGACTGATCTCACGATCGCGTCCCACCCGTGCATGTCGGCGTAAAACTGAGGAAGCTCCGCCAGATTCTTTCTCTCCGAGGTGGACGGGGCGAACCCGAGCGATCGGCTGTAGGCGATGTACGTTTCGACCGGCAGGATCGGCAGGGCCATCGGCGCGAGGACGAGGCCGGCCATCGCGATGAGAGTGACGGAGGCCTCCTTCAGATATGGCATCCCCCACCTGCGGATCCACTCCTCCCATGCACGCCCCCCGGCGGCGAACAGCCAGACGTAGGCGGGGGACAGATAGCCCGGCCGGCTCGAGCCGCTCAGAACGAGAATCAGGAAAACGGTGAGATAGACCCAGCCGAGGATCCGGTACGGCCTTCCTTCCCGGCCGAAGAGGAGAAATCCGAGCCCGGCGAGCCACAGCGGCAGGGTGATCGGATTCATCATAGTGACCTGCTGGACGATGAAGTCGAGGGGCGCGACGGCGACCATCTTCTGCGTCGAGGCGTTCTGGACGAACTCCAGCGTCGGCCATCCGTTCTGGATCTGCCAGAGGATGTGGGGTGCGAACAGGAGGCCCGCGATCCCACCCGCCACCCACGGCCAGGGGGTGAGGAGCCACCTGCGACGCGAGGTCACGAGAATTCCGACGAGCAGGCCGAAGCCGAGCCACAGGACGCTGATCTTGTTCAGGAGCCCCGCCCCGAGGACGATGCCGAGCAGGATCCAGAGACGCGCGCTCTCGCCGCGAAGCAGCCTCACAAGGATGTAGGCGGCAGTCGACCAGGCCAGCAGGTCGAAGGCGTTCATTGAGTAGAAATGATCGAGCGCCAGGTAAATTGGCGCGACCAACGTCGCCGTCATCGCCAGAATCCTGGCGAAACGCCCACCGCCGAGCGCTCCCGCGATCCATCCTGCCAGCAGGACGGTGAGGCCTCCCGCGATGGCAGGAAAGAGCCGGAGCGCAAGGAGGGAATCGCCGAACAGGTTGCGCGAGAGCCAGAGCAGGGCGATCGACAGCGGCGGGTGGTCGACATACCCAAAGGCGAGCCGTTCACTGCAGGCGATGTAGTAGAACTCGTCGCGAAAATAACCGTACCCGCCGCTGGTCACCAGGTGGATCAGCAGCTTCAGCCCCGGAATGACGATCAGTTCGGGTGCCAGCCGGCGTGATGCATCCGGGTCGGGCCGGTCCCCCTTCACCGGTGTCGCATCCGAACAGACTGTTGGAACGAATGAATTGTCACGGGCATGGATCATAACCCGAGTCGTTGACGACCCGCCGACCCGTGTCCGGAGGGCGCAGGTCACGGCGCCTCAAACGGGAGATATCTCAGCGACGACCGGTTGACAACGGGTGGCACCGGCCCGTAAGTTTGCCGGGGTCGGGAGAGCCATGGAACGAAAGACGCAGCAACGCGAAGGCGCACTGTCGAGTACGACATTCCCCTCTCTGATGTACTCCATCCTGAGACGAAAGGATACCGGGGTACTGACCCTGAGCAACGAGAGGGTGGAGAAGAGCATCTTCATTCAGGAAGGGAGGCCGATCTTCGCCGCCTCGAACCTGCTGGACGATCGACTCGGCCAGATCTTTCTGAGGCAGGGACACGTGTCGATCAGGGTTTTGCTCGAGAGCGTTCTCGAGACGACACAGATCGACAAGCGCCTCGGAACGATCCTCGTCGAGAAGGGACTCATCGAAGGGAAGGATCTCGTGCAGGGCATTCTGAATCAGGTCAGGGGCATCATTGAGAGCCTGTTCCTGTGGACCGCCGGTCGTTACCAGTACCATCCCGGACCCCTGCCGAGCGAGGAGGTGATCACCCTCAAACTCAACGCGGGTGAGATCATCCTGCAGGGCATCCGCCGGATAGAAAGTTGGGAGAGAATCTGGGAGGCGGTTGGCGATCTGGGCGCCATCTACCAACGGGTCGAGGGTCAGAACGAGGCGGGGCGGGAGATCAGCCTCACCCCTGGCGAGCAGCAGATCCTGGCGCAGTGCGAGAAACCGGTGACCCTCGAGGCGATCTGCGACGCTTCGAAGGAGAACGACTTCGAGATCTGCCGCCTGCTCTGGGCGCTCCGCACCCTCGGCGTCCTCAAACGGATCTGACCTCGTAGAAGCCTATCCCTGACATTTTTTGACACACCAATTTCTTGCGCCGCCGCCGGCGGGGCATAACTTCAAGTAAGAGGATTTCTGTCCGCATCGGCCGGGAGGGGGTGTGTCATCTCCCCGGGTCTGATCAGCCGACTATGGGCAGTGTGGCGCGGGGAGCATGTGGTGTCCGAAGCCTCAGTGAAGGCCGAAGGCCAAATGACGGAAGCCGTGGTCGAGGTCCAGGCATCCCCGTGGAACCCCGAGCTGACTGAGACGCTCTACGATCTCCTTTATGGCGGCAAGACCGGCCCCCGCGGCCTCGACGCCGCGCTGCGGCGGCTCGAGCAGCAGCACGGTAACCACGTCTACGTCGAACTGATCCACCTGTTGTCCCACCTTCGATTCACGCCCCAGGATGCCAGCGGCCACTGGAAGGCGATCCTCGAGCACCGCGATCGAATGGGACGCTCCCTTGGAAAAGAGGTCGACCTGCGCGTCGCCCTCCTGAGCTACTTCGTCGAAGTGAACCGGCATCTGCACAACCCGAAGATCATCGAATTGAAGCTGTTCGAGCAGACCCAGGCCTCGATCTACAGGGACGAACTGACGGGGCTCTATAACTTCCGGTACTTCCGCGAGTATCTGGTCCGTGAGATCCAGAGGGGCGAGCGCCACGTGCCGCCGCTCTCCCTGGTGATGGTCGACATCGACAACTTCAAGCTGTACAACGATCGAAACGGGCACGAGGCCGGCAACGAAGCGCTCGCCACGATCGCCGGCCTCCTGAACGAGTCGATCCGGAAGACCGACGTCGCGGCTCGGTACGGTGGTGAAGAGTTTGTTCTGGTCCTGCCGTCGACGCCGAAGACCCACGCCCATGACGTCGCGGAACGCGCACGTGAGAAGATCGAATCCCGCCCGTTCCCGCACGAGGAGTGCCAGCCGAACGGGCACCTCACCGTCAGTCTGGGTCTCGCGACCTATCCCGCCGACGCGCGGTCGGCGGACGACCTCGTGCGCTGCGCCGACGCCGCCCTGTACGGTGCCAAGGAGCGTGGCAAGAACCGCGTCTTCCTGTTTGGAGAGAACCGCCGCTCGTACCGCCGAATCAGCGCCGCCCTGAATGGACGCTACTGCGTCGTCGCGGCCGAGTATTATCCGCTGAAGACGGTGAACCTCGGCGAAGGGGGCATCCTGTTCGTGGTGGAGCAGAAGCTCCCGGTTGGCTCCCTCATCGACATCAGCCTCGATCTCCCCGGCTCGAACCGCTCGATCGTCACATCGGGCCGCGTCATCCGCGTCGAGGAGAATAGGGATGGGGTGTTCGAGGCCGCGATCCGGATCATCGAGATCGGTGCGAGGGATCAGACCCGACTCGTGTCCTACCTGAGAAAACAGGGTCTGTGCCTGAACGAGGAGTCGCCGCAGGACGCGGCAAAACCGACGGCGGCGGCGAAGACCCGCCGGCGCCGGCGGACCAACCGCCGCACCTGACCGCCATTTCCTTCAGGCCTCCCAGACGACTGGAAATATCGGGCGATCCATCGGCTGCCCGGGCTCGAGATCGAGCCCCTCAAACGGTGGCGAGGTCTTGCCGGGGCGACGGGCGAACACCGCATCGTCACCGAGCCAGCGGGTCGAGAATGCCCGCCTGCGGGTTTTCAGGTGCATCGTCCCCGGCGCTCCGTGCAGCATCCGCATGTGGAAGACAATGCAGTCGCCGGGATCCAGATCCCAGGACAGGATTCGATAGTCATCGCGATTCGCCTCGATATCGGGAATCGGCTCGTAATCATCGCTCGCGTAGTCGTAGTATTCGTGGCTGATGAACTTGCGCGGGAGGAACATTTTTCCCCAGCGATGCGATCCGGCGACAAACTCGACGCAGCCATTTCGGGGCACCGGATCGAGCGGCAGCCAGAGACTGCACAGCTTCTCCCCATCGACGCAGAAGTAGGGCAGGTCCTGATGCCACGGCGTGATCTCGAGCGTACCGGGCTCTTTGACGAGAACGTGCTCGTGGAACAGGCGCACCCGCTTCGATCCGGTCAGACGGCCGACCATACCGCCGGCTGGCGAGTTGAACACAAACTCGCGGTACTCGTCGATCCGATCCCAGTTGCAGTAATCGTCGCGAAATCCGCCCGGACCGCCGTCCGGTGTGTAGCGGACCCCGTCCGGGCTCGGGTCGGCCATGTTGCGCTCGACCCCCCGCGCCAGCGAATCGAGCCAGTGCCGCTTGAACATGCTGCGCAGGCAGACTGCGCCGTCGCGCTCGAACATCTCGATCTCCTCGTCCTTGACCAGCTTCGCGATGTCGAGTCCGCTCATCCCGTTCGTCCCCAGAACAACTCGCGAACCAGATCGCTGTTGATGAGACCCGGCTCGCTCCCGTAGCAGAGAACGGCGACCAGACGTGGCCGCCCGCTCCTGATGGCGGTGACCCGGTGGATCGATCGCCGGCCGCCGAAGATCAAAAGCGTGCCCGGCTCGAACTCCAGCCGGCGGACGTCATCGACCTGCCCGTCGAGAACACGGCCCACCGCGTCGTAGTCCTCCCCCTCGGCAGGGCGTATGCGCGGCACGCATTCGAAGTGACCGCCCCGCTCGGCCGTCTGCAGCATGATCGTCATCGAGAACTCGCTCTCGTCGAAGTGCCAGGCGTGTCCGCCGCCATCAGTGAAGACGTTGATCGACAGGGCGCCGAGCGGATCGGCCAGGCGGTAGAAAGCCTGTTTCTCCAGCACTGCACCGACGAACCGGACGAGCGGGTCCCAGTCGTAGAGCCGGCACAGCAAACCTTCTTTCGGCAGGCGATCGTGGGCCAGCGAGCCGACCCGGGTGGTGAGCCGGCGGCGGCGAGGATGCCCCTCCGGGAAGCCCGGATCGTCGGGCGCCAGGTAAACATTGTGGGTCCGCGAACAGAACCAGGCGCCCGGGAGGAGAGGATCAGCTTCCTCGACCATGGTTCGCGTCGAGTCGGGCGTCAGAAACCCGGGCAACAGGCAGTGGCCGTCCTCCCGGATCGCGGCGCGGCATCTCTCCACCAGCGAGCGCGAGCCCGGTGAATCCGGATCGGCGATCCGATAGCGTTCGAGATCGACGATCCCCCCGACTTCTGCCCGGGTCACCTCGCGGGAGGTGGTGCGTTCGGCCTGGGGCGATATCAATTTTCGATCATGCGGCGACGGTTCGGGGCTCATGGTCGGTTCTCAATCTCACTGGGGGTGGGTGAAGTATACCAGATGGAATAATGTCCGGTGCCTGCCCGGTGCATCCGTGAATCGTCGGTGCGAACCTCGAGGTTTCGCTTCGAGGCGCCGCTACGTTGACCCGCGCGGCGGCCGGCGCTATTCTGCCCGCCCGATATCATGATGATGGAGGCGGACGGGTGGTTGATCGCAAGACGACCGACATGAAAATTCCAGTGACCCATGAGGCCAACCTGCACACGATGGCGGTTCCGTTCGCCGCGGATCCACCGTCGGTCGAGGTCTCCGTCGTCATTCCGCTTCACGACGAGGAGGACTGCCTGTCGGCCCTGTGGGAACGGATCCTCCCGGTCCTCGAGTCGCTCGGCCGGAGCTTCGAGGTGGTGTTCGTCGATGACGGTTCGAGGGACGGGAGCCTCGACATCCTCCTGAAACTTCGCGCCGCGAGCCGGCACGTCCGCGTCCTCGGACTGAGCACGAGGCAGGGGCAGAGCACCGCGCTCGCAGCTGGCTTCCGGGCAGCCCGCGGCGCGTGGCTCCTGACGCTCGATGCCGATCTGCAGAACCCGCCTGAGGAGATCCCGCGCCTGTTCGCCGCGGCGGCTGATGTCGACATGGTTTACGGGCGGCGCCGCAAGCGGAACGACAGCCTCCTCAAGAAGCTCAGCTCCCGCATCGGCAACTCGACGCGCAATCTGATCACAGGGCATACGGTGAGTGACACCGGCTGTTCGCTGAAGCTATTCCGGCGGGACGGTCTGGCCCGGGTTCCTCTGTTCCAGGGTATGCATCGTTTTCTCCCGACGCTCTTTGCGTTCCACGGGCTGCGGATCCGCGAGGTCGATGTCGAACACCACCCGCGCGCTGGCGGGCGCACCAAGTACGGCATGCTCAATCGGGCCTGGCGCGGCCTCCTCGACTGCCTCGGCGTGCGCTGGCTGCGCAGCCGGTCCATCCAGTACGACGTTTACGAAATAGGAGATCGACGATGACCGAACCCGGCTCCGGACTCTGGCTGATCTTCGGCTTCCTCGGCCAGGCCTTCTTCTCGGCCCGCTTCCTCGTACAGTGGATTTACTCGGAGCGCCACAAACAGAGCATCGTGCCGATCGCGTTCTGGTTCCTCAGCCTGGGTGGTTCCTTCGCACTGCTCGCCTACGCGATTCACAGGAAAGATCCCGTCTTCATCCTCGGACAGAGCATGGGGTTCCTCATCTACACCCGCAACCTGGTGTTGATCCGCAGGGTGCGCCTCGAGAACCCGCATGGCTGACGGTTCACCATCGCGCCCGGCCCTACCCCACTGGCTGGCCCTTGCGTTCCTCGCTCTGACGTTCAGTCTCCCATCACTCCTGACGCGCGATCTGTGGAATCCCGACGAGCCGCGCTACGCCCAGGTTGCCGTGGAGATGCGAGCCGATGGCGACTATGTCATCCCCCATCTGAACGGCGCCATCTACGCCGAGAAGCCTCCGCTCTTCTTCTGGCTCTCGGCGCTGCTGCAGTCGCTCGGGCTCGGGATCGCTTCGGGGCGAATCGTCACGGCCATGGCAGCCATTGGCTGCCTGCTGATCACGAGGGAACTGGCGCGCCTGTGGTTTTCGGAGCGAGCCGGCCTGCTGGCGGCGATGGTCCTCGCTTCGACGCTGCTGTTTACCTGGATCTCGAAGATGGGGGTTCTCGACGTGCCGCTCGCCTTCTTCACCACACTGGCCGCCTACGGCTGGTTCCGCCACCGGCGCGACGGCGGCGCGTGGAGCCTCCTGTTTTTCACCGGCATGGGCTTGGCGACCCTCATCAAGGGCCCTGTCGGCCTGCTGATCCCGTGCCTCGCCGTCGCGGCCACGCTCCTCGTGCCGGGACGCCCCGCGGCACACTCGCGCCACTTGCTCTGGGGCGGCCTGCTCACGATCCTGATCGTCGGGGCCTGGGTCGTGCCGGCCTGCCTGCAGGGCGGTGCCGAGTACACGGATACCATTCTCCTCCGGCAGAGCGTCGGGCGGATGGTCACCTCCTGGTCCCACCGGCGGCCCTGGTACTATTACCTGACCAGCCTGCCGATCTTCCTCTTCCCATGGATCGTCTTCCTGCCGTGGGCGATTGTCCGTCAATGGAAGCAGCATGGAGACGAAACGGACGGCGCCCCTCGCCGATTGATCATCTGGTACGGACTCGGGCTGCTATTTTTCTCGCTCATCTCCGGGAAGCGCGGGCGTTACATGATTCCGTTCCTGCCGCCTCTCGCGATCGTTCTCGGTGTCTTCCTCGACGACGCCCTGCATTCGTTTCGTTCCGGTTCCGCGCGCGACTGGATGAGGCGGTCCTTCTCACTTCAGTACATGCTTTTCCTCCTGCTTGGCCTCGCCCTGTGTGCCGTGCCGCTGATTGCCGGCGATGCCACGGCGGCCGCGCGCCCCGACTGGGGCCGGGGGCCGTCAGCGGTGGCCGAGGTGATCGACCGGGTAGGCCACGAACGTCTGATCGCGTGCGCCGCCTCGCTCTGGCTGGTCAGCCTGATCGGGTGGTGGATGGCACGACGGGGTAGGTTCTCGAGGGCGATCGCGGCGGTGCTGGCCGGCACGATCACCCTCTCGCTGGGGATGGATCTGCTTCTGACGCCCGGGCTCAATCATCTGAAGTCGGGGCGGGAGGTCGGCCGTCAGCTGAACGAGCTGGTGCCTCCGGACGGGCCGGGTCACGTGGCGCTCTATCCGGGCGCCTTCTCGGGGGTCTATAACCTTTACTCCGGGCGTGTCCGCATGCCGGTTCTCTCCCGACCGAGCGATATCGATCGCTTCCTGGAAGAATCGCCCGCGAACGCCGTGATCACGAATCGGGACAATTACCGTCGCAGCGGTGCCGAGATCACGATCCCCCACAGAGTGATCGAGGCGAAGCACGTCGGCCACAGGACGATCCTCTTCCTCGTCGCGGATGGAACGGCGGGCTCCGGAACGGGACCCGCGCCCGATTCCGAGGACCCGCCCGGCTGACTCCGGCGATCGTACGATCAGCGGGAGAGATCGCGTGTGATGCGCGGATACCAGGCTCCCAGGGTCACGGCGCGGATCACCATGAAGACCATCATCGCCAGCCAGAGCCCATGGTTCCCCATGCGAGGGATCAGGATCCATCCCGCCGCGAGAAATATCCCGAGCGAGATCAGCATCCCGTTGCGCATCTCGGGAGTGCGCGTCGCGCCGATGAAAATCCCGTCCAGCTGAAAGCTCCAGACCGAGATCAGAGGCGAGACGGCGACCCAGGGGAGGTAAGTCGCCGCCGCGGCGCGGACCTCGGGGATGCTCGTGAGGGCCGCGATGATCGAGCCC
>JAPUIN010000046.1 GCA_027297005.1 Acidobacteriota bacterium | reverse complement strand
AAGCTGATGACGCCGGACGGGGAGCTCGACGTCGCCGCCTACCGGAAGGCGATCGACACGACGATCCTGGCGCAGGAGATCATCGTCGACAACGCCTCCTACCCGACGGCTCGGATCGCCCGCAACTCGCACGAGTACCGTCCCCTCGGCCTCGGCTACGCCAACCTCGGAGGCCTGCTCATGAACCGCGGGCTGGCCTACGACTCGGACGTCGGCCGGGACTACGCCGCCGCCATCACCGCGGTCCTGACCGGCGAGGCGTACCTCCAGTCGGCGCGCATCGCCGGGATCATGGGGCCGTTCATCGGCTTCGCGAAGAACCGTGAGCCGTTCCTGCGCGTGATCGACAAGCACGGCGGGTACGTCTCGAAGATCGACTCGGCACACGTGCCGCTCGATCTCTACACGGCGGCCCGCGACTGCTGGGTCGAGGCGTACGAGCTGGGCCAGAAGAACGGGTTCCGCAACGCGCAGGTGACGGTCATCGCGCCGACCGGCACCATCGCGTTCATGATGGATTGCGACACGACCGGCATCGAGCCCGACATCGCGCTGGTGAAGTACAAGAAGCTGGTCGGCGGCGGCATGCTGAAGATCGTCAACCAGACCGTCCCGAAGGCGGTGGCGCGGCTCGGATACTCCGAGCAGCAGACCAGGGAGATCGTCGAATACATCGACGAGAACGACACCATCGAAGGAGCTCCTCATCTCAAGGACGTGCATCTGCCGGTATTCGACTGCGCCTTCAGGCCCCTGCACGGCAGCCGCAGCATCCACTACATGGGACACCTGAAGATGATGGGTGCGGCTCAGCCGTTCATCTCCGGGGCGATCTCCAAGACGGCCAACGTGCCGTCCGATGTCTCCGTGGACGAGATCTCCGAAGTTTACCTGCAGTCGTGGAAGCTCGGCCTGAAGGCGGTTGCGATCTATCGTGACGGCTGCAAGCGCAGCCAACCGCTGAGCACTTCGCGGGAAACGACGAAGGGGAAGGTGGAGCCGATCCGCGAGGTGGCGGCCCCCAAGGCAACACCGGCGGGCGGCGCCGTGCGGCGGCGACTGCCGGACGAGCGGCGTGCGATCACACACAAGTTCTCGATTGCCGGGCATGAGGGGTACATCACCGTCGGCGTGTACGAGGACGGCCGCCCGGGCGAGATCTTTCTGGTCATGGCGAAGGAGGGAAGTGTCGTCTCGGGGCTGATGGATTCATTTGCGACGGCGGTCTCCCTTGCCCTGCAGTACGGCGTCCCCCTGCAGGCGCTCGTTGACAAGTTCAGCCACGTGCGCTTCGAGCCATCCGGCTTCACCAACAACCCGGAGATCCCGATCGCCAAGTCGCTCGTCGATTACATCTTCCGCTGGCTGGCCTCCAAGTTCCTCAGCGTCGATCAGCAGAAGTCGATCGGAGTGCACGTGAAGGGTGAACTGGGTCTGCACGGGTCCAGTCCCGAGGGAAGCAATGACACCACGTCGAACGGCCCGATCCAACCGCTGGCCATCGGGCTCGTGCCGGGGCCGTCCAGGCCGGCGGGTGGCCAGGAGGGGCCGGATGCACCGAAACCACCGTCGGTCGGGGCGGCGGCGCTCGATTCGACGCGGACGATCTTCGCCTTCCGCCCGGACGAGGATGCGCCCCCCTGCCCGGATTGCGGCTCGATCATGGTTCGCAACGCCGCCTGCTACAAATGCCTCAACTGTGGGACGACGAGCGGCTGCTCCTGAGGATCCGCGGACAGCAAGCCGGGCGGGGTGAGTTGACGCACCACCCGCTGCGGTGAACGGAAGAGTACCGGCGCACCGATCTCGAGGGGGCCGCTCAGCGGTCCCCTTTTTCATGCGCGGCGGCCGATCCTCCCTGACGACAGAGCCGGACGATCACTCGCGACGCAGATTGTGGAAGTGATTCAGGGGACCCGCCCCCCGGCCGAGGCGGGGGGCCGCCCGGATCGCCCCGGCGACATAATCCTTCGCGCGCCTCACCGCGTCGAGCGGCCGGCTACCCAAAGCCAGACCGGAGGCCAGGGCTGCCGCGAAGGTGCAGCCGGTGCCGTGAGTGCTCCACGAATCAATTCGCTCCCCGCGCAGTTCCTCAAAGCACCTGCCGTCGTAATAGAGATCGACCACGTCCGGGCCTTCGAGGTGGCCCCCCTTGATGACGACCGCCCGGGGGCCGAGGGCGTGGATCAGGCGTGCCGCCTCGCGCATCCCCTTCTCGTTTTTTAGTTCAATCCCGGCCAGCACGCCGGCCTCCGGCAGATTAGGGGTGACGATCTCCGCCAGTGGCAACAGGCGTTCTCGAAGCGCCTCGATCGCATCTGCACGCAGCAGACGCGCGCCGCTCTTCGCCACCATCACAGGATCGACAACCAGGTTCGGGATGCGATGATGAGCGACGGCATCCGCCACAGCGAGCACGATCGCGCCGCTCGAGAGCATCCCGGTCTTGGCGGCGTCGATGCCGATGTCCCCCGCGACGGCATCGATCTGCGCCACCACCAGGTCGGGTGGGATCTCCACCAGGCCGGTCACCTCAACCGTGTTCTGCGCAGTGACGGCGGTGATGGCGGTGGTCCCGAAGACGCCGAATGCGGCGAAGGTTTTCAGATCGGCCTGGATGCCGGCCCCCCCGCCCGAATCGGATCCGGCGATCGTCAGGCAGCGCCTCATGCCGCCCCTCCCCCCCCCACAT
>JAPUIN010000045.1 GCA_027297005.1 Acidobacteriota bacterium | reverse complement strand
CATCATCGGGGGGAAGCCAGGGGGTCACAAAATAGTCGACGGTACCCCTATCAGGTGTCTCAAACCCCCGTAAACATTGACCCTGCGGGAGTTAAATCGGCTTCAGATGCGGATGGTCCCCTCGAGGATGGCGCGGCAGAGATCCATCGACGAGACGAGTCCCGTCACGCGCCCATTCTTCAGGATCGGGACGCGGTGAATCCGCAGGTTCCACATGATGCGGCACAGATCGCCGACCGGCGTCTTCTCTTCGGCCGAGATGGCGGGGCTGGTCATGATGGTGCGTACGGGCTGGTCCATCGGGTCGGCCATGCGGGGCGCATCGGCCCAGAACGGCCTGTCGCTCCCGCCCGGCTTCGGCGGTGGCACCTCCGAGACGGATCGCTGCCGCACCATCTCCATCATCCGTCGGCGATTCCGCTTCGTCTGCTCGGGTGGGCTCCGTGTCGGCTCCGCGTCGGCGGCGGAGATCGGATTCCCCATGGTGCCGTAGATGATGTCCTCCTGGGTGACGACGCCGACGAGCTGTCCATGGCGATCGACGACCGGCGCTCCATTGATGTTCCTGGCCTGCAGGAGATCGCACAACTCGCCGATGGTCACCTCCTCCTCGACTGTGACCGGCTCGCTCGTCATCAGGTCGCGGGCGCGCAGCATGGCACCGGTCCGGCGGCCGGGCGCCGCCCGCCGCTTCGAGGCGGCCCGTTTCGTGCCTGCTCGACCGCTTTTCTTCATGGCCCGTCCTTCCCCCGTTCCCGGTTTCCGCCTCGAAGCGCTGCCGACGGCAGCAGCCGCTCGATCGCCCCGGCATCTGCCTCGACTTCGACAATCCGGTTCGGTCGTTTCGGGGTGATCCCGGGCAGGGTCAGGCTATGGTAATCGATCGTCGATCGGCTGAACTTGCAACCGTGCGCCGTCGCCACGATCACGACCCGTTCGTCCCGGCCGATGATCCCTTCATCCCTCGCCTTCAGGAAGACGGCCACCGCCGTCGCGGAATTCGGACAGATGTAAACCCCTGAGGCATCAACCAGCGCCTTCGCGTCCAGAATCTCCTGCTCGCCCGCCGAGAGAAACAGGCCGTCCGAGTCCCGCACGACCCGCACCGCCTTGTCGTAGGAAACCGGATCGCCAATCCGGATCGCCGAGGCCGCCGTCTCGCCCGCCTTCACGCGCACCCGTCGCCTGTACCCCTCCTGGTGCGCGATCGCCAGCGACGCGGCTCCCACGATCTGCGCTCCCAGAAGCCTCGGTACCCGATCGATGATCCCCAATTCCTTCCACTCGAACAGTCCCTTGCCGATGGCCGAGATGTTGCCGGCGTTGCCGACCGGCACGACGAGCCAGTCAGGCGACCGCCATCCCATCTGCTGGAGAATCTCGAAGCCGATCGACTTCTGCCCCTCGATCCGGATGGAGTTGACCGAGTTGAGGAGATAGAGGGGGTGACGCCTGCAGAGGGCACGCAGGATACGGATGCATCCGTCGAAATCGGTTGGCAGCGAAAGGGTCAGGGAGCCGGAAGCGATCGGCTGAGAGAGTTGCTCGATGCTCACCTGGTCCCTGGGAAGCATGACGACCCCGCGAAGCCCCGGGACCTGCGCGGCGTACGACGCCATCGCGGCGGAGGTGTCTCCGGTGGAGGCGCAGGCGACGGCGCCGACTCCCAGGTAGCGGGCGAAGGAGACCCCCGCCGTCATCCCGCGATCCTTGAACGAGAGGGTCGGGTTCTCCCCCTCATGCTTGATCCGGACTTCAGCGGTGGACGAGATCTCCTCGAGAGCGGAGGAGCGGTACAGATTGGTGTTCCCCTCCGGCTTCGTCACGACGGCGGACAGCGGCAGATCCGGGAGGATCAGCTCGTGGTACCGCCAGACACCGCTGCTCATCGGAATATCGGGCGACGCCAGTCGTTCCTCAAAGAGGGACTTCCAGGCAGCGGCTGGACGGATCCTCTTCAGCCGATCGAGATCATGCTCAACTTCGAGGATGTCGGAGCAGGCGTCACACTCGTAGCGGATCTCCTCGAGCGGGTAGTCGCGCCCGCATCCGATGCAGCGCAGCCGCGAGAACGGTCGGCCCGCCTCGCCCGTACCCCGCGCCGGTCCATCCTTGACCCCGGTTCTCCGGCTCATTTTTTCTCCGGCCGGTCGATGCGACGCGCTCCACGATTGTCCGGAGCGCAGATGAATCGTCGCGACTCCAGGCCATGCTTCCTGAACGCCTCCTGCATCGCCTCCGCGACCGCCTCCGCGCGATCGACCGGCGCCAGGGCGAAGAGGGTCGGGCCCGCTCCGCTGATCGCCGATCCGGTGGCGCCGGCCTTCCGCGCCGCCTCCTTGACCGCTTCGAATCCGGGGATAAGGCGGCTTCTCACCGGCTCCACGATGCGATCCTGCAGCGCGCGCCCCATCTCCTCCAGGTTGCCGCGCGCCACCGAGGCAACGAGCGCGGCGACGTTGGCCCAGTTGGCGACGGCGTCGGCGAGCGGAACCTTGGCCGGCAGCAAGGAACGCGCGTAGCGCGTCTCGATCTCCATGTGCGGGAGCACCAGGACGAAACGCACTGTCGAGGGGACCTCGAGCCGAATCACATCGAGTGGATCGTGGCTGCGGACGATCGTGAAGCCGCCGAGCAGCGCCGGGGCCAGGTTGTCGGCGTGACGGCCGCCGCTGGCCACGACCTCCCCTTCGAGGGCGGCCTCGAGCAGGGCGTTGCTGCCGAGACGCGATTCGTTTAGAAGATGTACCGCCACCGCTCCGGCCACGGCGCTCGCCGCGCTGCTCCCGAGCCCACTTCCGCGCGGCAGCCCCTTGTGGACCCGGAGCTCAATCCCGGCGACCCGTTCCTTCTTCCCGCCGAGCTGCTCGATCACCGCCTGGGCGGCCCGGCCGGCGCAGTTCTTCGACACCTCCGTAGGGATGCCGTCCGCGTCGCCGGTCATTTCCCCGATGACGACGCCCGCGCCGTCGGGAAGGCGCCGCGCACTGACCATGTCGCCGGGCCCCTCGATCGCCACACCGAGCGCGTCGAACCCGGCGCCGAGATTTGCGACCGTGGCGGGAGCAAAGACGGTGATCCACTCCGCGGATGACCCTGGCAGCCTGTCCGGGTCTTGTGTGGGGCCGCGTTCGGGACGCCGCGGCGCCGGCTGGGTCATTCGAGGTGCCCCCGGGCCTTCAGGAGCTCGGCGTTAAGGATCGCGATGCCGGCGGCACCGCGGATGGTATTGTGGACGAGGGCGACCATCTTTAATCCGAGAACGGGGCAAACGCGCACGCGGCCGACGGTGACCACCATGCCGCGACCGGCCATCCGATCGAAACGCGGCTGCGGCCTGTCCGGCTCGTCGCGGACGACGATCGGCACTGCGGGGAGGCTCGGAAGGCCG
>JAPUIN010000044.1 GCA_027297005.1 Acidobacteriota bacterium | reverse complement strand
AGCCGGGCGGCGTGGTCGGGATCGTCGAGGTCGCGACCGACAAGCCGGACTGGGACGAAGAGACGCATCGACTGAACGAGCGAGTCGTCATCGAGGACTTCACCTCGGGTGGGTTCACGCTCGCGGGCAGCTCCGACATGCTCGCCAATCCCGACGACGATCATTCGATCACCGGCTTTGAGGAAGGCCGATACAAGATGGACCGGTATCTCTTGAAGTTCGAGAAGCCTTCCTAGAGAATCCGTCGGAAGCCGAAGACTTTCTTCAGGCGAAGATACTCTCGAGGAGAGGATCCCTTCGAGTTTGAAGCATAGGAGGGAGGTGTGCCAATGAGAAACGGGATGATCGCGACTCTCCTTTTCGCTCTGGTCGCGGTGTCGCTCGCGTGCACCGGCGACGGGTCGCAGGAGGGCGGGACGGGGCGACGGAGCAGCAGCGGCCGTTCGGAGAGCGAGGGCAGGCTGGCCAAGTACACGAGCGTGCGTCTGACCGCTGATCTGAGCGGGCTGACCGACAACCAGCGCCGGATGATCCCGCTGCTGATCGAGGCGGCCGAGGCGATGGACGAGGCATTCTGGCTGCAGGCATACGGGGACAAGCGGGAATTCCTCGAAGCCATCAGTGATCCGGGCGCGCGGCGCTTTGCCGGGATCAACTACGGCCCCTGGGACCGCCTGGCGGGGAACGAGCCGTTCATCGCCGGAGTCGGCAGCAAGCCCGAGGGCGCGACCTTCTATCCGTCCGACATGACGAAGGAGGAGTTCGACGCGGCGGTGACTGCCTCCGAGGAGAAGGCGCGCGCCCTGAAGAGTCTCTATACCATCGTGCGTCGCGACGACGGAGGGGGGCTCGTTGCTCTGCCTTACCGCGACGTGTTCGCCCCGCAGGTTCAGAAGGCCTCGGCGAAGCTCATGGAGGCAAGCGCGCTGGCCGAGGACACTGGCTTCAGGAACTACCTCGAGCTGCGCGCGCAGGCGCTCCTGACCGACGAATACCGTTCGAGCGATCTGGCCTGGATGGACATGAAGGAGAACGCCATCGACATCGTGATCGGCCCGATCGAAACCTACGAGGACAGCCGCTACGGCTACAAGGCGGCCTACGAGGCGTACGTCCTGCTGAAGGATTTCGAGTGGAGCAGGCGTCTGACCAGGTACGCGATGATGCTCCCCGCCCTGCAGCGGGGACTGCCGGTGCCGGACCCGTACAAGCAGGAGACGCCGGGGGCCAACTCGGACCTGAATGCCTACGACGTGCTGTACTACGCGGGGGACTGCAACGCCGGATCGAAGACGATCGCGATTAACCTGCCGAACGACGAAGAGGTCCAGCTGCAGAAGGGGACGCGCCGTCTGCAGCTGAAGAACGCCATGAAGGCGAAGTTCGACGAGATCCTGCAGCCGATCGCCGGCATGCTGATCGCGGAGGACCAGCGCAGGCACGTCACCTTCGACGCCTTCTTCTCCAACACGATGTTCCACGAGATCGCCCACGGGCTCGGCATCAAGAACACCATCGCCGGCAAGATGACCGTACGCCAGGCCATGAAGAAACAGGCCTCGGCGCTCGAGGAGGGGAAGGCCGATGTGCTCGGGCTGTACATGGTGACGAAGCTGCACGAGCAGGGGGAGCTGGACGGCACCGCGCTCGAGGATCACTACGTGACCTTCCTGGCGGGCATCTTTCGCTCTTCCCGCTTCGGCACCGCCAGCGCCCATGGCCGGGCCAACATGTTGCGCTTCAATTTCTTCAAGAAGATGGGCGCCTTCGCCCGCGACTATGCGACCGGCACCTACCGCGTCGACATGGACAGGATGAAACAGGCTGCCGACGCCCTGTCGGAGAAGATCCTGCGCTTCCAGGGTGACGGCGACTACGAAGGGGTCGAGGCGTGGGTCGCGGAGAGCGGGCGGATCGGCCTCCTGCTGCAGGCCGACCTCGATCGCCTCGCCATGGCCGGCATCCCGGTCGACATCGTCTTCGAGCAGGGAACCGGCGTGCTGGGCCTGAACTGAACCTTGAGGGCAGGCGGCGCGATCAGGACAGGGCTGGCTGCGTTCCGCCTCCCTACCACACCTCGCACTGGTTCTTCGGGCGCATCGGCTGGCCCTCTTTGCACCCGAACACCTTCGCGAAGGCCGGGTTGTAGGAGACCGGGCCGGTGACGCGGAACTGCGGCGGCGAGTGAGTGTCGGTCGTCACGCGCAGACGCGCGCTCTCGGGCGTTGCCAGCGTGCACCAGCTCTGACCCCAGGCAACGAACAGGAGCTGCTCGTTCGTCAGGCCCTCGACGATCGGCTCCGGCGCGCCGTGGCGTTTCTCCCAGAGCTTGTACGCATCGTACGCCTCCTTGAGACCGCCGATGTCGGCGATGTTCTCGCCCAGCGTCAGCTTGCCGTTGACGTTGATGCCCGGCTCGATCTCGAACTCGGAGTAGGCCTCCTCGACGCAGCTGGCGACCTCCTTGAAGCTCTCGGTTGCCTCCGGCTCCCACCACTCGTTCATCTTGCCGGACGGATCGAACTTGCGCCCCTGGTCGTCAAACCCGTGCGTCAGCTCGTGCCCGATGACGCCGCCGATGCCACCGTAGTTCATCGCTGCGGGGAAGTTGCGATGGAAGAAGGGCGGCTGCAGAATGCCGGCGGGGAAGGCGATCTCGTTCAGCAGCGGGTGGTAGTAAGCGTTGACCATCTGGGGGGTCATCAGCCATTCCTTCTTGTCGACCGGGTTCCCGATCTTCTTCGCCTCGCGGTCAAAGTGGAAACCGATCGCCGCCTGCACGTTCCCGGAGAAACCCTTGCTTTTCAGTTTCATCGACGAATAATCGATCCACTCATCAGGGTAGCCGATCTTGTTGCGGATCGCGGCCTTCTTCTCGATCGCGCGCGCGCGCGTCGTCTCATCCATCCACTTCAGGTGTGGAAGTGCGTTTTCGAAAGCGGTCTGGATGTCGTTGATCATCTCAACCGCTTTCTCCTTGCTGTCGCCCGCAAAGCGCATCTTCACGTAAACCTTGCCGACCACCTCACCGAGCACAGCCTGCGTGAAATCAACGCAACGCTTCCACCGCGGCTCGAGCTCCTGCGTGCCCTGCAGCTTCTTGCCGAAGAAGTCGAAATTGGCGTTGACGAATTCGGCCGGCATCATGCTGACCGTCTCGTCCACGACGTGCCAGCGCAGGTAGGTGCGGATCTTCGCGAAGTCGGTCTCACCGACCAGCTCCTCCAGCCGCTCGAAGAACTCCGGGGTCGCAACACTGATGTCCACGATCTCCGGGTAACCGGTGGCGGCCAGAAACTCATCCCACGGCAGCTTCGGCGTCAGCTTCTTCAGCCCGGCGATGTCAATCTTGTTGTAGAGCTTCTCGATCTGGCGCATCTCCTCGCGCGAACGGGAGACCTTTGCAAGCTCGGTCTCGAACGCCAGCACGGTCGCAGCCTGCCTCTTCGCCGCTTCGGCGTCGTCGCCGACCAGGCCGAACATCCGGGCCACATGTTTCTCGTATTCCATCAGAAGCTCTTTCTTCTTCTCGTCGTCGCTGAGGTAGTAGTCGCGATCGGGCATCCCCAGCCCCCCCTGCGACATGAACGAGATGTTCACTGTCGGATTCTTGAAGTCGGGGAAGACGTCGACATCGAACAGCACGTCGATCCCCCTGCGGTGCAACTTGCCGGTTACCTTCAGCAGCGACGCGGCGTCCTTCACCGAATTGACCTCGCGGAACAGGGCCTCGAGCGGCTTCGTCCCGGCCTTCTCGATCGCCGCCTCGTCCATGCACGACCCGTAGAAGTAACCGACCCGCTTGCTATCCGGATCGCTCCCGGGATTCGCGCGGGCTTCGTCGAGGATCTCGCGCACAATCTTGCGGTTCCCCTCGCGGATCACCGAGAAGCTGCGGCCCCACCGGCTTTGATCGGACGGCATCTCGGTCGTGTCGAGCCAGTTGCCGCACGAGAAGCGGTAGAAGTCGACGCACGGATCGGCCGATCGGTCCAATGAGTCCAGGACATCCTTGGCGATCTGTTTGGAGGTCAGGCTATTGTCGCTGGAAGCAGAGGTCGTGGTGGCGGCACTGACGACACCCGACGCGGCCGGGCCTGCCGGTGCGTCCGAAGCGACGAACTCCTTGTCCGATTCCGCGAAGCCGGAGGCGGGCGCGAACAGGAGACAGACCAAACATACCAAGAGCGACAGGGATCTGAGGGGGGTCATACCGGTCTCACCTTATTTTGAGGGGCGTATCCTACCACGTGAGACACCGTCAGGTGATACGTTCAGCGGAGGCAGGAGGTTCCAGAACGATGCCCACGGGAGCTGCTTGCCCCACTCACCCTGTGGGGGTCCATCGGCGCGCGTACCCTGCCAGCAGGTCGGTCGCCGCCCCAGCGCAGGAGGCAATCGATCGGACTCAAATCTTCATCGATCGCGTTGCGTCACAATCCTCATCAATGCGTCACCATCCGATTCGGCGCGTTGCCGTCCGGCGTGACGCGCATCGAGGAAGCCGGCGCCCCTGCGGCGTGTCGCACTCGGCCCGCGGGGGGGACCACCCCCAGATCCGCGTGCTCCATCGGGGCGTGACGGAGAGTTCGGGGATTGCGATCATCGTCATTGCGGTCGAGGGTGTCGCAGCGGCGATGCCGCCCGGTGGCGCAGCAACGGTTGTGGCGGTGTCCAGCGTTTCACTTCCGCCGATTCGGGCGATCGTGCCTGCTGGTGAGGGCGGTGTTCCTTCTCTCCACGATCCCGCCGGGCCGGTCCCGGCGCTCCCGTTCCATCCGGGCATGCTCGCCAGATCGAACGGCGGCAGGTACCTCACCCCGGCCGGCAGAGTCCCCTTGCCATTGGTCCGCACCCTGAAGGTCAAAACGGAGTAGCTCGACAACTTTCCGAAGACGACCACGCCGCACGAGTCCCCCGCATGCCAGAGAGATCGGGTCAGGCGGACGCGCGATCTCTCCTTCACTCTGGGCTGCGAGGCGAGGAACCCGGCGATCTTCGGCACGTTCAGACAGAAGCTCAACGGCCCAAGCTTCAGGCAGGGGTCGGTCGCCACGCCTGCGGCCACCGCGGGCGCTTGCATCGCTTCGCCCAGCAGTCCCAACCATTTCTTCGGTGGCTTGATTAGTCCCGGCCCGAGCGCTTCGATCGAATCGATCTCGTCACGGTGCAGACCAATCAACTCGAACGCCGCCTCCCAGTAAACCGTTCCCCCCATCAGCCCGAGGTCGACGAGCCTCCCGACCTCTGCGCGCGCGGCTCTCGGCAGGGTGGCGGCGCGGGCGAGATTCAACGTGTGGACGGTTCCGGAGCGGCCGCTCGACCGCGTTCCGACGATCGTCTCGAAGCGCGGAGCGTTGGTTCCCGGCAGCCCGGCCCCGGCCTGTGACACGACGTAGTACTCCCGGGCGTTGTTCGACCACGGCACGATGATCATGGCCGCGGACTCCCCCGCGATGGATCCGCCGCCACGATTTTCGAACAGCGTCCTCGTGATGCCGTCACCAGCGAACCCGAAGCCGCGCGGCAACTGAATCGCCGGACGCACGCCCCCCTGTCCCCCGGCGACCGACGCCCCGTTCTGATCCATCCAGAAGATCTGCAGGCTCAGTAGCCGCACCTCCGGAACGTTTCCGTGATCGGATTCTTCCGCGGCAACCATCCCGCCCCAGGCCGCCTTCGCCTTCACGACCGACACCATGGAGACGATCGACAACATCATTCCGAGCTCCGCTGCTGTTACGAGCTTCCCCGTCCAATTCATGATCGGGACCTCCTTCCCGTTTCGCTGTCTCATTAATACACACCAGAGGTCGCCGGCGTGCGGGCGTTCCACGCGATGCGGACGCTTCGCGCTGACGAAGAGCAGCAGGGGATTGTCGTGGCGCTGGCCGTAACGGGTGACCGAACCGTAGACTCTGTGTCAGGACATCCAGAAGAAGACCGGTGCAGCGGGGGCAGGGAAGGACGGGTGTGTGGTGGGACGACCCCGGGCGGATACCGATCTCGCCGAGCTGATGCGCCGAACGCTGTCGGGCGACACGAGCGCACGCGACACGATCTGGACCCGCCGCGTGCATCTCGATGACACCGCAATTGCCGCGCGGCGAGAGGAGCGACCGGCAAGAACCACGCTCTGGATCGTCGCGCGCCCGCACCTCGAGAGGATCGCCCTCGCCTCGGGCGCCAGCATCGACGACCTGCCCGACCTGGTGCAGGAGACCCTGCTCGCCGCGTACCGGCACATGCACAGCTTCGACCCCGTAAGAGGTTCGTTCCGCGCCTGGCTGGTTACGATCCTCTTCCACATCAGAAACAACCAGCTGCGCCGCCGCGCCCGCAGACGGCTGCTGCTCGAAGCTCTGCACCAGGCACCGCGGTGCGGGAGCGCGTCCGCGGACGGATCCGACCCATCCAGCGCCGGCACCGAAGCCTCCCTGGAGCTGAGCACCCTGCTGACGGTGCTGACGGATCGGCAGCGAACCGTCCTGGTTCTGTTCTGGATCGGCGGGCTCGGCGGCGCCGAGATCGGACGGATCCTCGGCATGACCGCCGCTGGCGCGCGGTCGAGCGCCCGCGATGCCCGCAAGAAGCTGGCCCGGCGCGTGCGCGGCTCCGCTCATCATCAGGAAGGATCAACAGGTGGAAGCTGATCTAGATGGCGCGGTTTTTCGGGTTGTCGCGGTATCGGCCGGCCAGCAGGAAGAAACGGTGCTTGCCAATCTCGATCTCATCGAGGTGGCGCAGGCGCTGCGCGACCTCCGGGTTCAGCCGTCGCCCGTTGACGGTGGTCCCATTGCGGCTGTCGAGATCGACGATGGTGCAGACTGCACCGTCAACACGGATCCTGCAGTGCATCTTGCTGATCTGCTCGTCGTCAATGACGATGTGTGCGTCCCGGTCGCGGCCTATGACGGTCTCCGTCTGGACGAGGCGATGGGAGCGGGCGGTGTCCTTGCCGCCGATGACGGTCAGGACGAAGACGTGCGGCGCCCCGAACGGCTGCTGCTGCCGCGCCCTTCCGACGGCCGTGCTGTCGTCGAACTCCGGTTTCTCCACCAGGCCCATACCGACAATTTTGCGGTGGGATGCGCCTCTGTCAAGGCGGGGGCTGTTGATGGGGATGGATCAAGGTTGAGCGCAGGGGCGATTACGAAATTGAAATCGGTTTCAGGCGAAGCCGTGGCGGCTCATCCACTCATCATTATATATAGTGCTCAGATAGCGGCTCCCCGAGTCGGGGAAGACGGTGACGATGCGCGCCGGGCGGTTGATCTCCCGGGCCAGCTTGCGCACCCCCCACAGCGCCGCGCCGCTCGAGCCGCCGGCCAGGATCGCCTCCACCCGCGCCAGCTCCCGGGTGGTCAGGAACGCCTCGCGATCGGTGACCCGGTACATGTCGTCGATCAGCTCGAAATCCGGACAGCCGATGATCTCCTCGTCCCCCAGCCCCTCGATCAGACCGGGCCCGGGCTTACCGACCACCCCGGTCTTGAAGTAGTCGTAAAAGACCGAGCCCTGCGGATCGACGCCAATGACCTTGACGGCGGGGTTCTTCTCCTTGAGGTAGCGGGCGACGCCGCACAGTGTTCCGCCCGTCCCGATCCCGGCCACGATGTAGTCGATGCGCCCGCCCATCTGCTGCCATATCTCGGGGCCGGTGGTACGGTAATGGGCCTCGCTGTTGTCGCGATTATTGTGCTGATCGGGAAAGAACGCGCGCGGTGTCTCGGCGACGACGCGCTTCGCCTTCTGGTTGTAACTGTCGGGATGATCGGGCGGCAGCGAGCCGTCGACCAGAATCAGCTCGACACCCATCGCCCTCAGGCAGTCGAGCTTCTCCCGGCTGGTCTGGCTGCGCACCACCATCCGGCAGCGCATCCCGTCGAGCACCGCCATCATCGCCAGCCCCATCGCGGTATTGCCGGACGAGTTCTCGACGATGACGTCCCCGGGCCGCAACCTCCCTTCGCGACGCGCCTTCTCGACCATGAACCGGGCGATGCGATCCTTCACGCTTCCCATCGGGTTCATGAACTCGATCTTGGCGAACGCCTCGCAGGCCAACCCCTCCATCGTCCCGTTCAGCCTCACGAGAGGGGTCCAGCCGACCGCGTCGGAGATCCGGTCATAAACGCGCAGGTCGCTCATGGCCGCCAAGTATAGCCCGGACCTGTGAACCCGGCCGCCGGCGCTGATCCACGACCAGGTTTAAGGCGGTGGTCAACAGATACGAGCGCATCTTGCTGGAGTCACGGAGGCTTGCTCGCCGGCGCATGGCGCGGAGAAAGGTCTCCTGAAGCAGGTCCTCGGCGAGATCGCGCCGCCCGCCGCGGTTGGCCAGAAAGGCGAGTATTGACTAGCCGTGCTCCCGGTACGTCGTCTGCCAGAATGTCGTTTCGCTCACAACCACAAGGAACTCCTCCGGATCCGCCCGGTTCTGGGCCGACTTCGGGTATGACGTTCGTGCCGGGGTTTTGTTACAGATCCTGACCGCACGCCTGATAGAGGCCGCAAGACGGACGACTCCGGTTGCCTACATCTGGACGGGTGTGACGACCGGTCTCAGGATGAACCGGTTGCCGGAGGTGTCATTGACCAGCACCGAGGCGGCAGCGTCGAAGTCGAGCGTCACCGGGTTCACACCTTCGGCTTCGACCCGGAACGGAATCGGAATGTCGACCTTGTTCGAGTCGATCTTCAGGACCACTTCCGTGCCGTCATTGAAGAGCATGACGGCCGAAGAGATGCTGAGCCGGATGCGCTGGTAGAAGCCGGTCGGGACTTTCCCCTCGGCCAACAGAGTGGTCGCCCCGCCAGTGAGAGTGAGCAGATCGAAGGTTTCCGGATGGGTCATCAGGACGAACGGAGACGTGTTGCTGCCGTCGACCTCCAGCACACCCGAGTAGACTATGACGGAGTCGATAGTCACGGTGACGCTCGTGACGTTCGAGAGATCGATTGGCGCATCGGTCAGGTGAATTTCGATCTGTCCCATTTCAACGAACGAGACGCTTCCCGACCCACTGCAGCCTGTAAGGGCCGCAGCGACGAAGAGCGCCATGGCAATTGTTGTGGTCGTGTTTCTTCGCATGGCGTATCCCCAGAAAGTGTTGAAGATGGCTGACATTCTAGCTGATTCATGCCCCTTCCTCCTAGCTGCATAGTGCCCACTCCTCGGCACTTTTTCGCATCCGGGGATCACCTCACGGGTCTGCTCAGTCGGTCGGCTCTGCGTGGGCCGCAGCCGCCTTCTGCTGCAACTCCATGAAGGTCGCGAGGTCGATGAAGTCCTTCTGGTGGACGATGCGACCCCCCTCCACCCGGTACCAGCTCGTCGTCGGCAGCGCGTAATCGATATCGGGGCAACCCTCCCGCCCGGTTGCCTGGCTGAGTGCAGCGCCCGACAGTCGACCCGCGTACTCATACTCGACGACCACCATGTCGCCATCGGTGACGCGGCGCTTCTCGCGCAGATCGATCACCTCATGCAGACCGACGATCCCGGTCAGCATCGCACGAATCTGCTCGGCGCCGGTGAACAGGTGTCGCTGATTCACATCCTCGAAGACGGCGTCAGGAGCATAGAGTGCGAGCATCCCCTCAACCGACCCGCTGCGGTAGGCGTCATAGAACCGATCGATGACCATGCCCGGGTCAACGCCCGCGGCGGCCGCAGAATTAGGCACGCCGACGACCGGAGCCACTATGAGCGACAAGAGAAGACCGGCCATCACAACTCTCTGGACTTTCAACATCGCGACCTCCCTACTGTGAGCCCGGGGCGTACCTCCCGATTTTCGGGCTTGCCGTGTCCCGGAAGATGGCGTAAGTTTGCGGCATTGAGGTTATACTGGCAATTACCTAAGAGGTAATACTGGATGAGAAATCCGGAACAATTCGGCGAAACCCTTAGGGAATGGAGGGCGCGCCGCGGCCTCAGCCAGCTGGAGCTCGGCCTTCAGGCGGAGGTTTCGGCGCGGCACATCTCGTTCATCGAGACCGGCCGCTCCCGCCCCAGCCGGATGATGGTGATGCGGCTCGCCGGATCGCTCGACCTGGCGCTGCGCGAACAGAACGCCCTGCTACTCGGGGCCGGCTTCGCGCCACATTACGGGGAGCGCCCGCTCACCGACGCCGAGATGGCCGGCGCTCGCCGCGCTCTCCGGACCATCCTGGAGGCTCGCGAGCCGTACCCGGCCTTCGCGCTCGACCGCTACTGGGACCTGGTGCTCTGGAACCGGCCCCAGGAGATGTTGCTTCGCGACGTCGTTCCCGACGGCGGCACCCTCGCCGACCTCAACGCTCTCGACCTCGTGTTCCGGCCGGGGATGATGCGCGAACAGATCATGAACTGGCCCGAGGTGGCCGCTGCGGTCCTGCGACGGCTGCGCCGACAGATCTCCCGCCTCGGCCCGGACGAACGGCTTGCCGCACTGCTGAAGAGAGTGCTCGACGCGCCCGGCGTCGCCACGCTCGACCGCGCCGCCGATCCCGACACGGCGCCGGCGATCCTCGTCCCTCTGCGGATGAACGACGGCACACGCACCCTCTCCTGGTTCACGACCCTCGAGGTGTTCGGTGCGACCGGCGAAGCGACTCTCGAGGAGCTGGTGGTAGAATCGTTCTACCCCGCCGACGAAGCGACACGGGCGTTTGTCGAGGAGATGGCTCGGCCACCCGGACCGAAAACGAGGAGGTCACCCGGTTGACCCAATTTTGCCCTGAAGGGCCTCCGATGCGACAATAATGAATCGCCCGGCAGCGGGGCTGCATCAAAACCGGGCATGGCGAGAACGATGGAGGAGATGAGGATGACCGAGGCCAACCGACACCGGTATGATACCCGGGTGGCGGTCGTCGCCCGAGGGATGAACAGTCACCCGACGATCACGCTCCCCCTGGGGCTGATCCTGGCCCTGGTGGCTGCGCTGCTCCTGGCGGGCTGTGGCGGCAATGAGGTGCATGGCAAGGAAACAAGGACAGGAACCGGCACGGAGGGATCGACCGCCGCGGCCTCGGGGAGAACCAATCAATCTGCGAAGATTCATGAATGGAACGGAGAGAACATGGCAACCTACGTCAAACCATCCGACGACGAACTGAAGGATAGGCTCACCCCGCTGCAGCACAAGGTCACCCAGCGCGACGCGACCGAGCCGGCGTTCAGGAACGAGTTCTGGGATAACCACGCACCGGGGATCTACGTCGACGTCGTCTCCGGCGAGCCGCTGTTCTCATCCCTCGACAAGTACGAGTCGGGCACCGGCTGGCCCAGCTTCACCCGCCCGCTCGAGCCGGACAACATCAGTTCGCGCGAGGATCGCGCGCTCTTCATGAGCCGCACCGAGGTGCGCTCGAAGCACGCCGACTCCCACCTCGGGCACCTCTTCCCCGATGGCCCGGCGCCGACCGGACAGCGCTACTGCATGAACTCGGCCGCGATGCGCTTCGTGCCGACGTCGAGGCTGGCCGAGGAGGGGTACGGCAAGTACGTGTCGCTGTTCGAGACGCCCGGGAACGGCGGCGGCGAGACCGCCGGCGAAGGGGCGGGCAGCAACTCCGGACAGGGCGCGACCGACGCTGGGATCGGCGCGACCACCAATGAAACGGGCGCGACCGACGCGGCCGGCGGTGAAATCGACACGACTGCCGACAAGAGCGCCACACGCGAGGTTGCGCTTCTGGCCGGCGGCTGCTTCTGGGGGATGGAGGAGCTCGTGCGCGATATCCCGGGTGTCCTCGAAACCGAGGTCGGCTACACCGGCGGCATCCTCCCGGACGCCACTTACCCCGATGTCAAGACCGGATCCACCGGCCATGCCGAGTCGTTGCGCGTCGTCTTCGACCCGAGCCGCCTGTCCTACGAGGAGCTGCTCGGCTACTTCTTCCGCATGCACGACCCGACGACGCTCAACCGCCAGGGGAACGACGTCGGCACCCAGTACCGCTCGGCGATTTTCGTCGCCAACGACGAGCAGCGCCGCGTCGCCCAGGATGTCATCGCGCGCGTCGACGCCTCCGGAAAGTGGAAGCGGCCGATTGTGACCGAAGTCGTCCCGGCCGGCGAGTTCTACACCGGCGAGAAATATCACCAGGACTATCTGCAGAAGAACCCGAACGGGTACACCTGCCACTTCATGCGCGACTGAGCCGCGGCGCCGGCACCTGTCACTTGCCACCGTCGCAGGCATGACACCACCGGTGCGCCGACGGCACCACAGCCACGGCAGAATTCTCGCGTGATCACGATCGTTTGGCGGCCCGGATTTTCGCCAGCAGTTCCTCGTAACGGGGGTCGGCCTTGAGGTCGTCGAAGTAGGGAGTTACGTGCAGGGTGATGAGGCCATGATCGCGCAGCCGGAGCCCCTCCTCGAGCTTGCGTAAGGCGCTGTCGTGATCCCCGAGGGCGGTGTAGATGACGGCGAGATCGGTGCGGTGTACGTACTCGGATTTTACGCGCATGAGGAGCTCGTTCAGGATCTCTCGCGCCTGTTTCTCGTTGCCGAGGTGGGCCTGAGCGGCGGCGGCATTGGAGAGCGGAAAAGGATGCCGGTCGGATAGCTCGACGGCCCGCTCAAGCGCGCGGACCGCCTCCTCGTAACGCCCGATTTCGTTCAGGCTGAGCCCCAGAGTCCAGTACCCGAGCCAGACGTCGGGTTCCTGCTCGATCATTCTTTCGGCCTTTTCGATCGCCTCGTCGAAGCGACCCATCGAGTACGTCGGGTAGAGGATCTCCGCAGCGCGTATGATCTTCGAGTGAGGGTCGAGCTCACGGGCAATGCCGATTTCCCTGCGCGCCTCTTCCTCCTGAAGCATTCCGGTCAGCACCTCCGCATACCACTGGTGGGCGGTGGCGTAGCTCGGCGTCAGCTCGATCGCCCTGCGGAACGAGGCCGCCGCGGCCTCGCGGTCCCAATCCCCGTAGTGATGGATCTCCCCCAGCGCCGCGTGGGCCTCGGCCAGCGTATCGTCGAGTTCGAGCGCCTTGAGGGCCGCCTCCTTGGCCAGGGGTAACGCCTCGTTCGGAGGGATTTCGCCGTATTCCCCCAGCAGCACAAGCGTGGCAGCCTTACCGGCCCAGGCAAGGGCCATCTTCGGATCCACGACGATCGCCTGCTCGAAATAACCAAGACCGCGGCGCAGCGATACCCCGGTCCGCGCGTCGATGACGTTACGCCCTTTGAGGTAGAGCTGGTATGCCTCGGCGTTCACGGGACCGGCGCTGGCCAGGCGATCCTCATCCGCAGGAGAGAGCTGCACCCTGACCTGACCCGCCACCTCACGCGCCACCCGGCTCTGCACCGACAGAATGTCCTCGAGATTTTCCTCATAGTTTTCGGCCCAAATATGAGCATCCTGATCGGCGGCGATCAACTGGGTGGTGATCCGGACGCGGTCACCTGCCCGGAGAACCGATCCTTGCAACAGGTAGCCGACACCGAGCTGCCTGGCGATCTCCGGGATCGGTGTCTCCGTTCCCTTGTAGCGCATCACCGAGCCGCGCGAGATCACGCGCAGGCCCCCGATCTTGGCGAGGTCGGTGATCAACGCCTCGGTCATGCCGTCGGCGAAGAACTCCTGGGCCGGATCGCCGGAGAGGTTCGCCAGCGGCAGCACGGCGATCCCCGGCCGGGCGGACATCTCCGCCGGCTGCACGCCGGGGGCGCCCGGCGGCCTTGTCGGGGCGGGAACCACGTCGGTCGGTACGGCACCGGCGGAGCGCGACCCACCCGGCTCGTCGCTCCGCTCTCCACACCGGTTGAGGGCGACGATGGCGACGATCATTGCGGATATGATCGCCGTGATGGCGACGAGCGGGTGGATTCTGGAGCGCTCCTTGTCGCGCGGGCGCCGCTTCGGGGCACCCGGCCCGGGATCGACGAACGCCGGCTCCGCGTCCCCCGAATCGACTTCCCGGACGAGATTACGCAGCTCGTAGCGGACATCCCTGGCCGACTGGTAGCGCTCCTCCGGATCCTTCTCGAGGCAGCGCTGGATGACGCGCGCCAGATGGCGCGGCAGGTCGGCGCGCGACTCGGTCACCGGGCTCGGCCTGTCCCTCAGAATCGCCGACATCAGCGCGGGGCCGCTGTCCCCCCGGAACGGTCTTTCACCCGTCGCCATCTGATGAAGAATGATGCCGAGCGAGAAGATATCGCTGCGTCCGTCGAGCGGCTTCCCCTCGATCTGCTCGGGTGACATGTAAGGGACGGTGCCGACCAGAAGTCCGGATTGAGTCAACTCCCGGGTCGGGAGCTGAGCGATGTCACCGCCGGTCTCCTCCTGCACCAGCTTGGCAAGGCCGAAGTCGAGGACTTTCACCCGTCCCTCCCCGGTCACCATAACGTTGTCCGGTTTCAGGTCGCGGTGGGTGATCCCCTGACCGTGGGCGGCAGCCAGAGCCTCCGCCAGCGCGATGCCGATGTCGAGAAGCCGGCTGAGATCGATACCGCGTTGAGCGATCAGTTTCGTGAGGTTCGTCCCCTCGATCAGCTCCATGGTGATGAAGTGAGTCCCCCCGGACTCCTCGACCGAGTAGACGGTGACGATGTTGGGATGATTGAGGGCGGCGATCGCCCGGGCTTCCCTCTCGAAGCGAGCTTTGCGGGACGGGTCGCCGGCGGTTCCCGGATCGAGGATCTTCAGGGCGATCTTGCGGTTGAGTCTGGTATCGCGGGCGAGGTAGACCTCCCCCATTCCCCCCTTGCCGAGGGATTCGATGACCTCATAGTGGTTGAGCATCCTGCCAGACATTTGCTGACCTCGCCGGAGGGGAGAGTATACAAGCTCGGATGGCGGGGTCAGGGGCGGATGGCATTCGACTGTCGCTATCGCGCGGGTGGGGATGAGACTGAAGGGCTCGCTTCTAATCCCGGTCGTCGTACCTCTTCACACCCATCTGGGCCTTGCGGCCGATCATGCGCCAGATGATGCCACGGTGCTCGACGCTCAGCGGCCGGAGATCAATCTCATGCATCTCGCCGTCCCTCAGGGTGAGCGTCACACCCTCCCACGCCGTATCCCAGGTCAACCCTTTTTCGACGAGGCCGTACTTGATGATCCACTCTTTCTCACCCGCCCGGATCGATTCGATCTCCCCCCAGGGGATGACCTGCTTCGGTTGCCCCGGAATCGAGAGTTGCAGCTGACTCTTGAGGATCTCGATGCGATAGCTGAAGACCATCGGCCAGTCGGAGTACAGCAACCATCCGCACCCGAGGAGCATGGCCACGGCGATCGCCCAGAAGCTGGCGCTGCTCCCCATCCTCCTGCGGCCCGATACCACCCAGTAGGCGAGCAGCACAAGTCCCACTGTTCGACCGGACAGGATGAACTTGTTGAACGGTGTGTCGAAGTGAAACTCCATCTCATCAGGGTATGGGTCGTCGAAGCTGCCTCGCTCACCTATTTGTGTCGAGATCAGGCAACCGGTCAGACCGAGAACCATGATCAGCAGGACCGGGATCATGAGACGTCGCATGAATCCCTCCTCGGGGATCGCCACGTCGTGCCCCCACGCGTGGCCGGCCCGCGAATGACCGCGCGCGCGTGATCGCCCCGCGTCGCACGAATCACGCAGGGGAAAACATATCTGGCCGGGCCGGGCCCGTCAAACTCTGGAGGGATCTGCAGGTCGGGAGATTCCGTGCTGCAACTCCCACCGACGGAGCGCGTCGTGTAGACTCAGCGGTCCGGAGCCTGGCCCCTGATCCTCGCGGCGGCGCCGGAACCCGATCTGGACGAGACTTATTACGGAGCGAGGGGTCCCCTCCATGAACTCCCCCGCTGGCCGAAGACCAATGAGCGCCAATCGATCGAAAGACACACCCGCGCTGGAGATCCGCGGGGGGATTGAGCGCGCGTACCCGGATATCTTCACGCCCGAAGCCAATGCGGCGCTGGCGGCGCTGGCGAAGTTCAATGCCGAGCGAAGGGCCTTGATGGAGGCCCGGATCCGACGAAGGGCCGCGCGGGCCCGGGAAAAGAAACGGATCGGCTTCCTCGACCCGGAGTCCGTGATCCCGCGGACCGCGATCAAGGTTCGCGACGCCAGGGAGGGGAAATTCGACGGGCCCGAGATCCCGCGCGACCTGCAGCGCCAGTGGATCCAGGGGACCGGACCGGCGGCGAAGCCGAACGCGCCGGTCGAGACGAGCATCCGCAACGTCGCCTATGCATTGCTGTCGGGCGCCGACGGGTGGATGTTCGACGGTGAAGATGCCCTGGGCCAGATCGCGACTATGTCGCTCGACAACCAGAGGAACCTCAAGCTCGCCATCGCGCACGACCCCGTGTTCCTGCGGGCCGCGGAGCAGGTGGCGGGGAACATGAACACCTGGGCGCAGGGGTTCTTCAAACGCCCGATCATCGATGATTGGAAGAGGCAGCTGGAATTCACGACGAAGATCTTCCGCGCCCGCGGGCTGCACCTGGACGATCGGCACGTGCGGTGCACGGACGGCACCGGGTTCTCCGCATCGATCGTCGATGTGGTTCTGTACGTCGTTCACAATCACCAGGCGCTGCGTCGGGACGGCGCGTCGATCGTGTTGTACCTGCCGAAAATCCAGACGGCCGAGGAGGCCGCGCTGTGGAACGACATCCTGGCCTCGTTGGAGGCCCACCTGGGCCTGGCCGCGGGAACCATCAAGGTGTACGTGCTCATCGAGCAGCTCGAGGCCAGCTTCCAGCTGATGGAGATCCGGGCCGCGCTGGGGGCACACTTCGTCGGATTCAACACGGGGCGCTGGGACTACATCAACAGCGTCTCCGATGCCATGGCGTGGGAGCCCGGGTTCCTCAATCCCAACATCGATGCCATCACGATGACCTACGGCTACATGCGGACCTACGAGGATCGCGTGCGGCGCGCGGTGAACACCCCCGACCGGAACGGGCGCTTCGCGCTCTGGCAGGGCGGCATGGAGCCCAATATCCCGGTCGGCTCACGCACGGGGGTCGAGGACGGCATGCGCAGGGCGGTCGCCGGCGCCGAGCGGGAGCAACGCGAGGGGGCGAGCGGCAAGTGGGTGGCCCACTGGAAGATGGTGCAGATTGTGCGCCCGGTGTGGGAGAAGATCGGCGACGACAACCAGCTCGGGCGCTCGTTTCCTCCTCTGAATTACACGGACGCCGATGCCGCAGATCTCACGCTGCTCGAGCCGGCCCC
>JAPUIN010000433.1 GCA_027297005.1 Acidobacteriota bacterium | reverse complement strand
CGCGAAACCTGGGATCATCGCGCAGGTGGCTCATCTCGCGAGTCAGGTTGGTGGCCAGCGGTGCACCCGGCTTGATGAACAGGAGCGCCACCGGTTTCTTCCTCAAGTTGGACAGCGGCAGCCAGGAGCCGGACGGATCCTGGGCGGCGAACAGCGGCGCCACCGTGCCGACCATGGGGTGAGCGGCGCCTTCGTCCGGACCGAGCCCGGCCTCCTCCAGTGAGCCGCAGGCCATGACCAGGAGGAGCGGTCCCAGAGCGGCCGCGATCACGACTCGACGTGAGCGGCGGTGGCCGGTGAACGGCCGGCCTGCCGGCCCGAGGCCACCACGAGGATATTTCTGAATTGCGGAACGACGGCTCATGACCCGGAGTGGAATGTTCAATGGGAGACGCAGTATAGGGGCTGTGGTGCCGACGGTCAAATCGATCGGAGATCGAGGGGGCCCGATGCGATGATAGACTCCACGCCCGCTGTGGAGGAGGCTCAATGCAGAAAACAGGTGAGGCGGATCGAGCCCGTCCGCGAATCGCCGTCGGGATCATGGGCTCGGCCGGGGGGAATCCCGGCGCCGCGATCTTCCAGAAGGCGTACGCGATGGGTCGATCGATTGCCCGGAGGGGATGCATCCTGGTGACGGGTGCCTGCCCCGGACTCCCTCACGAGGCAGTCAAGGGAGCCAAGTCCGAAAACGGCATCGTGATTGGCATCTCCCCGGCGCTGAACTTCGAAGAGCACGCCCTCAAATACAAGGCGCCGTATGCCGGGTACGATGTCCTCGTCTACACCGGAAGCGGCCTGATGGGGCGCGAGATCGAGAATATCCGGACCTGTGATCTCGTCGTGTTCATGGGGGGTCGCTCCGGGACGCTCGGAGAGTTCGCCATCGCCTATGACGAAGGGAAGGTGATTGGCGTGCTGCGGGGAACAGGGGGGATCTCCGACAAAATGGAGGTCATCGTCGGCCTCATCCATAAGAATACGGGGGCGCAGATAATCTACGACCAGGAGCCGGATCGACTGCTCGACCGGTTGATCGAAGTGTACGAGGAAAAACTGGTCCCATACTACAAGACCATCCTCGCCAACAGCTCGCCGGACGGGCAATCCGAGGATTGACCGGTCCCCCCCCCGCCGGACCGCGCGGTTGATCGAATCGCGGAAGCGCCTCGTTTATAATAGACGCCATCATGAGGAAGAAAGAAACGACTGGCCATGCGTGGGTGAGGGAGACCAGGCCCCTGGCCGTCGTCGCCTCAGTCTGCCTGACGCTGGCCCTGCCGGGGAAGCTCAGTGCCGAAATCCTGATCAATCCGAACGGGTGGAAATTCCCTAATATCGTGACGGCGGCGAAGGAGATGATTCGAGTCTCGGATCGCAGCCGCGACATCGCCGGCAAGGAGACGATTCTCAAGGGGTATCGGAAGTGGGATGGCACCTTCTTCCGAACCTACGAGATCGAGGGGCGCATCTTCGGCGTGGAGATCGACACGGACGGGAAACCGCCGTTCGAATACAGCCTGATGGATGCCGATGGGGACGGCAAGTTCGAGACCAAGATCCCGCACGTGAAGGGCAATGAGGATCAGGCGTATGTTCCGCAGTGGGTCGTCGACCACTACTTCAACCTGCACCCCGATCTGAAGAACACCAGCGGCTTCGGGAAGAGCCTGCCACCCAGCCTGCGGACGACGAGCACCGCGCCGCCGGTTCGCCCGGCCCCGTCGGAGGATCCGCCACCCGAAACAGTACGCAGGCGCCCCGCCCCCTAGGGACCTGCCTCGACTCGAGGCTTTTCCGGTTGTTGCACGGTGTGGTAGCGGCCCGCCTCGAGGGTCGAGAGGGTCTGCGAGGTCCCGTCGGGCCACCGGATCGTCACCCGGTCGGCCGCGCGCGCGTCCCCCAGACCGAAATGAAGTCGCGGATCGTTGCTGGAAATGTGCGAACCGCCCGCCCGCACCTCGCCGATCTGGCTGGATGAACCGCTGGTGACCGCCACCCGGGCGCCGATGGCGCCGACATTGGGTGGTCTCCCGACGAGCCGGAACCCGATCCAGGATCTCGAGTTGCCACCATCATTGCGCAACAGGCTCGGGGGCTCGTCCATGTTGTTGACGACCATGTCGATGTCCCCGTCGTTGTCCAGATCCCCGAAGGCGGTCCCGCGTGCGCTGTGCTTCTCGCGGAAAGCTGGGCCTGCATCTCCCGTGGTCTCCTGGAATTTGCCGTTCCCGAGGTTGCGGAACAGCTGATTAATCTGCTTCCACGTCGTGCCAAGATCCGCGTCGTCGATGCCGGTAAAGACGTGACCGTTAGCGATGAAGATATCCAGGAGGCCGTCGTTGTCGTAATCGAAGAAGCCGGTTCCCCAGCCGAGGGTGCGCAGCGTCGGTTCACCGAGGCCCGCCCCGAGCGTCAGGTCGATGAAGAGGAGTCCTCCCTCGTTGCGGTACAGGGTCGAATAGTCGTGGGAAAAATTGGTCACCAGCAGGTCGAACTGGCCGTCATTGTCGAAGTCGCCGGCGTCAACCCCCATCCCGGACTGCGTCCGGCCGTCCTCGTTATAGGCGACCCCGGCGATGGTTCCCACTTCCGCGAAGCGGCCATTTCCCTCATTGCGATAGAGATAGTTCGGGGTCGAATCATTGGCGACGTAGAGGTCCAGATCGCCATCATTATCAAGATCGCTCCACACTGCACCGAGAGCGTACCCGGTCGGATCCATCCGCAGGCCGGCCCGCTTCGTGACGTCGGTGAATCGGCCTCCCCCCGTATTTCGGAACAGCCGGTCGATCGACGCTTTCAGCCCCCGAGGTCCGCAGATCATCGGCATGCCTCGATAGAAGCAATTGGTCGCCGATCCGGGAGGGGGGAGGGGAGGGCTCGACCCGTCGAAGTCGAGGTAGTGCGAGATGAACAGATCGATCCGCCCGTCTCCGTCGTAGTCGCCAAAGGCGGCGCCGGTGCTCCAGCCGCTCCCGGCCAGACCCGCAGCGCGCGTCACGTCGGCGAACCGGCCGCTGGCCGTGTTACGGAACAGATAGTAGCGGCCGAAACCGGTCACCAGGAGATCGATCCGCCCGTCGGCGTCGTAATCGGCGAACACACATCCCTGCGCCCAGAATCCGGGTGTGCCGACGCCGGCCGCTTCGGTGATCTCCTCGAAACGTCCGTCCCCGCGGTTTCGATAGAGGGCCGATCGGGTTTCGGTTGACTTCACGGAGGCTCCGGTGCGCGATCCGTTGGGCAGAAAGATGTCGAGCCAGCCGTCATTATCGATGTCCCCGAGGCAGACGCCGTTGCCGACCGTCTCGTTGATGAATCGCTTGTCAAGTTCACCACTGACGTTGGCGAGGAGCAATCCGGCCTCCCGGGCCACGTTCGTGAAGCGTACGGACGGCTTGCCGTCTTCCGCCGCGGCCGCAGCCGCGATCGGCAGTGGCATGGCGAGCGCCAGCGCGGCGATGAGCGCCCTTCCGGGCGCCTCAGTCCATGGTTGCGACACCGCTCTGCTTCCTCTTCCGAAAGATCCGGAGGATCTCGGCATGCCGGGCCAGCTCCGCCTCCGCTTCTTCACGTCGGCCGAGCCGCATGAGGGCTCGTCCGAGGGCGTAGTGCGCCTTCGGATTGTAGTTGTCGAGCTCGAGCGACTTGCGGAATTGACGGACCGCCTCATCGAGATGACCCGCCTCTGCGGCGAGGGCGCCGAGGTGATACCAGGCGTACGGGTTGGAAGGGGAGAGCCTGTTCGCTTTTATGAACATCTTCAGGGCCTCATCGCTCCTGCCCATGATCTGATAAATCTTCCCCATCTCGAAAAACGGATCCGCCATTCCCGGGGTGGTTGCGACAATCTGCTCGAGACGCCCGATCGCCGCCTCGAAGTCCATGCGGTCAACCAACTGCCGGGCGACTTCCATCAGCAGCAGAGGCTCCGGCTTGCCGCGCGCCATGGCCTCATCCAGGAGGCGGCGCGAATCGGCCGCCCGCCCATAGTTGTACAACGCGCGGATGTGATCGGCGAGAAGACCGATGTCCTCCGGAGCGAGGTCGACCGCCAGGCGCTGAGCGGCGAGCCCCTCCGGCTTGCGGCCCTGCTTGAAGCGCACCTCGGCCAGAAACTGATGAGCTCGAGAAAGATCGGGCGATGCCGTCACCGCGCGCTCGAGTCGGGAAGCGGCATCGTCGATCCGGCCGGCGTGCAGATAGAGGACCCCGACCTCGGTGAGGGTCTCGGCGTCAGCGGGGTTGATTGACAGTTCCTTCTCGAACTGGTTGACGGCGCGCTCGATCCGGCCGACGCGTGCATGCATGGTCCCCATGAGCCGGTGCACGCCCGGCCGCCGGGGGGCGGTGACGACGATGCGTCTTAGCAGATTGAGCGCTTCCTCGTCGCGATCCAGTTCGACGAGAATTGCGGCGCGCAGATGGCGCGCATCCGCGGAATTCGGATTTGCATCGATTGCGGCCGCGATCGGCGTGAGGGCGTCGATGTCGTGATCACCCTCATGAAGGGCAGCGGCCAGTTCATAATTAAAGGAATAATCCTCAGGGTGATCTCTGACAAGCTCACTAAGGATGATCGCCGCGCGGACAGGTTCCCCCTCGATGCGCAATCGACGAGCCTGCTCGAGGCGTTCCGCGGGGTCTGCCGGCGAGCAGCCGGCAGCCATCACGCATAGCAGGTGCGCGATCAGGATCAGCGGCGCGGCGCGCGAAGCCATTTCCAGACCATGGAACCTGAAGGATACACAAAAAACCCCGGGCGCTCCGCCCGGGGTCCTGATCTCTTTGGTTTGTCCGAACGTGGAGGGCGCTACGCTTTCGAGACGTTTGCCGCCTGCAGGCCCTTCGGTCCCTGGGTGATCTCAAACTCGACCGATTGACCCTCCTCGAGCGTCTTGTATCCGTCACCCTGAATGGCGGAAAAATGGACGAAGATGTCCGTCCCGTCCTCCTGCTGAATGAAACCGTAACCCTTGCTGTTGTTGAACCACTTGACTTTGCCACTCGCCACTGGGGTGAACCCCTCCTTTCCTTTCC
>JAPUIN010000432.1 GCA_027297005.1 Acidobacteriota bacterium | reverse complement strand
GAGCCACGGGATGGGGAGGGATAGCAGCGCGTCCGGTTGACTGGCCAAAATCGGTTCGCTAAGATCTTCGCCGCGTTCCGGGATCGTCTAATGGTAGGACACATGGCTCTGGACCATGGTATCGGGGTTCGACTCCCTGTCCCGGAACCACGGAACCAGGTGGGTGTGCCGCTATCGTCTAGGGGTTAGGACAGGTGGTTCTCAGCCATCAGACCGGGGTTCGATTCCCCGTAGCGGTACCAAGATTAAGGCCGGTGGCCTCCTCGTTCTGGCAGTCGTCGTTCTCGTGGCTGGCTGCGGAGGGCCTGCGGCGAGGCGGGCAGAAGGGGAGATTGCCAGGAAGATTGAAACCTCCTTCGCCGGAGGGACGGAGAGTTTCGACCACTCTCCTTCATCGAATATGACTGGTTGCTGAACGCCGCGACCCCTCCCGACCCGTCGATCAATCCTTTTGGTCAGGCTCCAGAGTGACGCCGAGCCCCTCACTCAGGCGACTGACGAAGTTGAAGCAGGCAGCGATCTGCACGGGGTCGAGGATCCCCCGAACATCGAGGCCCGCTCCGCGTGGCGCCGATCTCCTCGTAGGTGCGGGGCAGATCGCCGTCCGCCTCGCCCGGGCCGATCGTGCGAATGAAGGCCATCTCAGGCGCCTCGGCCCAGGGCCTCCCCGATCCTCAGCAGCTCGTCGACCGCCTTATCGACGCTCGACTGCGTCTTCTCATCCTTCAGGCGGCCGGCATCGTCGAACGCTCCGGCGGCGTGGATCAGGTGGACCGCATTGGGAATAACGTTCACGAACAGTGCCATCAGCACATGACGTAGAGCCAGCATCCCCCGCGTTCCGCCGAACATCCCGGGCGAGGCGCTCACCAGGAGAGCGAGACGACCGCGGAACGGATTGTCCGGGGGTCGGCTGGCCCAGTCGATGGCGTTTTTCAGGCCTCCGGGGATCGAATGGTTGTATTCGGGTGTCGCGATCAGGAGGGCGTCGGCGGCGCGCACCCGATCCTTCAGCCGGCGAGCCCCCTCCGGGAGACCCTCCTTCTCCTCGAGGTCTCCATCGTAGACTGGCACCGCCACATCCCGAAGATCGAGCCGGTCGACCTCGGCGCGGCCACCGATCGAGGCGATGGCCGTCTCGAGGAGCTTGCGGTTGAGCGACCCGCTGCGCAACGAGCCTGCGAACGCGAGAATCCGCATAGGTTGATGATACCAGAGGGATGGAGTGGCGGGGGAGCGGCCGCCGTTCAGGCCTCCGAGCGTAGCCGCTCGTAAATCCGAACCGGGTCGGCTATCGGAGCCCAGCCCAGCACCGGCAGGACGTTGCGGACATAGGCGGGTCGCCGCATCCCAACCAGCACGGCGCTGACGCCGGGCGTACTGGTCAGCGTCCACAGCGCTTTGCGGGACAGGGGTTCGCCGCGTCGTCCGGCCGGCAGTCCTGGATCGATCGAAGCCGCGATCCGGCGCAGGGCCTCCTCACCTCTCTCGGCAGCGCGCCGGCCGGCCGTCGCCCGAAGATCGTTCATCGCCTGCTCGTACCTCTTCCACCATCCGCTCCAGGTCGCCCGGGCCGATGGATCGAGATCCTGCTGCAGAAGGCCGGAAACGTAGTGAACCCGGGGCAGAATGTACTGCTCCTCGATCTGCCGCCATTGCATATAGTCCTGAATCTCCTCGCCGGCGCTCACGATCTGACCGGCGAGCCCGAACAGGTGCGCGGAGGCTTCACCCGCACCGTCGCCACGGACTTTCGGGGCGAGATCTTTCGCATATTCGCGCTCGAGCGCGCCCAGGCGCGTCGTCACCTCTTCGATCGGGACGACAGTGGCTGGCAGGTCCGGCCCGGCGAGGCGAATCATCCGTCCTCCGGTGAAGGCGTTGAACGGTCGATTCAGAAGAACTCCCAGCCTGGTATCGACCGCCGCCTCCAGGGGTGTGCGCGTCCCGTCCGCGCCGGTGTTGCGGGTGAGGGCTCCTCCCGGTTCGAACAGGTTCATCGGAATCTGCAGGACGCGAAAATGATGCCTCTCGCCCGCCCCCTCGCGGGCGGACTGGAGCATCCGCTCGACCGAAGTCGCCTCCGGGTCCCCGGGTGGGGCGACCGCCGTATTGGATGAGACGCCGTAGAAGCGGATCGTCCCCCGACCGACCGCCTCCTCGAGGAACGCGAACGCGTCGCGAAGTCGCCGATAGAACCGGGCACGGCGCTCCTCCAGGCCCCCTTCTCCGCGCTCCTTGGCGTCGGAGAGGAAATACTCCGGATTGTGGAGCAGGCAGACATCGAGAGTCTTCAGGCCGAGCCGATCGAGTGATCGATCGAGCTGGTCAGCCAGAAACTCGGGATGAATACAGTGCCAGCAGCCATCCATGTACCGGACCATCTCCGGGAACGGTTTGCCGGCGCGCTCCCTCTCCATCGCGAGATGCATGTTCTGTCCCTGCACGTATCCGATCTTGGAGACGACGACGATCTCGTCGCGCACCGGATGATCGCGCCGTGCGGTCTCCCCCAGGACGGCCCCGACCAGCCGCTCGCTCGCTCCATCGGTGTAGTTTGTGGAGGTGTCGATCAGATTGCAGCCTGACGCGAGAGCGAGTTCGAGCGCGTCGCGATGATCGGATGTCGTGTCGTCGACGCGATAGCAGCCGAACCCGAGTCGCCCGACCGTCAGATCGGTCGAGCCGAGGCAGGTGAAGGCGGTCGTGTCCTTTCCGCCGTGACGGGCGGCGAGCCGGCGTGTCCCTTCGGGTGTCGCGTGGCCTTCAATCCGATCGGGCATGGCTCCTTTCCGCGTCATCGTCTACAACATCCGGCGCCGATGGAAGCGGACCAGTACCTTATCACCCGCGTGGCTCCGCCCCCAGAGGGGAGACCGGCATCCTCCGATCCCTCATCCGGGCCTCCGATTGCAAACTTGTAACCGTATTCGCATTGCGCCGGGAGGATCCGGTCATTAGGTTGAGTGCGATCGGTGGATATGTGGGCTATGAGCCTCGAGGAGGACCGTATGGAAGGTCGTACCCGTCCCGGAGTCGTAACCTTGCTCGCCGTGCTGAACCTGATCGGCGGGGTCGCGGGCTGCTTAGGTAGCATCGCGATGTTCTTCATGCCAACCGCGGTCGCGTCCGGTGAGATGCCGGATGGCGCACCCATGATCATGGCGGTCGTCGCCGGCGTGATGGTGCTCTTCAGCGTCATCTATCTCGTCTGCGGCATCGGCCTCTGGAAGATGAAGAGTTACGGACGGACGATGCAGCTCGTCCTGTCGTTTGTCGGACTGCTCGGTTTCCCGATCGGGACCGTGGTCTCCGGACTCATCATCTGGTACCTGTTCAAGCCGGAAATCAAAGCGCAGTTTGCTTAGTTGCTAAGACTCGGCCGGCCGTCGGTCGGCCGGGTCGAGCATCTCTCCCGGAATCGAGGCCACGACGCGATCGGCGAGTTCGTCGAGCCGTTCGTTGAAGCCATGATCCCCCCCGGGGATCGTCAGGACCCGACAGCCTCCCGGCAGCGCCGCGGCCATCGTCATCAACAGGCCAATCGGCCCGAACGGATCCCGGTCCCCCTGAATGATTGAGAGCGGTTTTCCGCATCCCGCGAGGAAGCCGAAATCGTAGAGCCCGACCGGCAGTCCGATCCCCATCAGGGCAGTCACTCGATCGTCGCCACAGCCGACCCTGAGCCCTACGAACGCCCCGAACGAATACCCCCCGATCAGCACCGGATGACCCGGATAGCGTGAGGCGATGTCATCCAGGACGATCCTGAGATCGTCCTGCTCGCCCCGACCGTGGTCGTGGCGGCCACCGCTTCCGCCGGCGCCGCGGAAATTGAATCGGAGTGTCGGAATTCCCGCCCGCACAATCGCCTCGGCCGCGGAGTGCACGACCTTGTTATGCAGTGTTCCGCCGAACAAAGGATGAGGATGGCAGACGATCGCGGCGCCCGCCGCCGGCGGACTATCCGTGTTCGGAGCGGCGGGGTGCTTCAGCATGCATTCGATACGACCGGCGGGACCGGAAAGAAAAAACGTCTCGATGCGTGACACGACACACTCCTGCGCGAAAACGGCAGGCATCTTATCATCGGGGGCAACCCTCTTCCGGAACGGAACGGGCTGATGTAGTCTCGCCGCCTTGTCCTCGAACGTTCGGGGCGGAGAGCCGATGCCGGTTTCACCCGAGGAGTTTCGCGGTGCACTCAGACGCTGGGCGAGCGGCGTGTCGATTGTGACGACGCGAGGCGGGCGCGGTGTTCAGGGGATCACGGTAGCATCGTTCTGCTCGCTTTCGCTTGACCCGCCCCTGATCCTGATCTGCATCAACCGTAGCGCCCGCAGCCACCGCCTGATTACCGAACAACGCTGCTTCGGCGTCAATATCCTGAGGCAAGACCAGCAGCCGCTTTCCGACATTGCCGCGGGGCGCGCGCTGATGGGTGGCGGTCTCGGTCGGCCCGAGACACGCACCGCGAGCACCGGGGCACCGATCCTGCCGAACGTTCTCGCGTGGCTGGATTGTGCTCTGGTGGAGCAGCACGAAGGGGGGGATCACACCATCTTCGTCGGCCGGGTCGAGGCCGCGGGCCACGGCGACGGGACGCCCCTGGTCTGGTTTTCGAGCGGCTACTGTGGCCTCCGCGAGGACGGCGCGCGCCGCGGCACCGGAATCGGACGCCAACACGCTGCCGCGCGGAGGCATCCGCGTCGTGGCAAGAAGACGCATGCCGCACGCGCAAAGAGACAACTCCCCACCTCCCGCCGGAGTACTTCCGCGAAGAGGGGCCGCGCCGCGCGGAAGCGCGGGCGTACCCGCTGAACCGGCCGACTCGGGCAATCCCGCTGAATGGCGGTTGCCTGCGGCCCCGACAGGCTCCTACTGTTCGGAGTCCGCGTCGTTGAGGACCCAGGTGTGGCCGTCCTTCGCCATGAAGGCGTCGGCCGCCGCGGGGCCCCAGGAGCCGACCGGGTAGCTGTGGGGCGGGGGGGCACCTTCGTACTCCTGCGCGGCGATCAGCGGGTCGATCACCGCCCAGGCCTTTTCGATCTCGTCATGCCGCATGAACAGGGTCGCGTCCCCGGCCAGCGCATCAATCAGCAGCCTCTCATAAGCGTCGTGCGCCGGTTCCTTCCCCGCGCGACCGAAGTCGAACTCCAGCATCGATGAGCGCACCTTCATGCCGCGCTCCGGAACCTTGGTCTCGAAGTGGATGTGCACCCCCTCTTCCGGCTGGATGCCGAGCGAGATGCGGTTCGATTCGAGCACGTGCATCGGCGGCAGGTCGAACATGTTGTGCGGCGGCGTGTGGAACTGGATGTCGATTGCGGTGACGCGGCGCGCCATCCCCTTCCCGGATCGCAGGTAGAACGGCACGCCGTTCCAGCGCCAGTTGTCGATGTAGAGCTTCACGACGGCGAAGGTTGGTGTGCGGGAATCCTGGCGCACACCGCGCTGTTTCCGATAGCCGTTGTACTGGCCGCACACCAGGTGAGCGGCGGCGTGTCGCGTCTCGATTCGGCGCACGGCATCGAGCAGCTGGACTTTCTCCCCCCGGACGGCGTCGGCCTCGAAACGGGTCGGCGCCTCCATGGCGACGAGGGAGAGCAGCTGGAAAAGATGGTTCTGGAACATGTCACGCAGGACACCTGCTCCATCGTAGTACGACCCGCGATCCCCCAGCTTGCTCGATTCGGCCACGGTGATCTGAACATGATCGATGTAGTTCCTGTTCCACAGCGGCTCGAACATGAGATTGGCGAACCGGAAGACGAGAATGTTCTGGACGGTCTCCTTCCCCAGGTAGTGATCGATGCGGAACACCTGGGATTCGTCGAACGCGGCCAGGAGCTGCCGGTTCAGATCGCGTGCCGATTCGAGGTCGTCGCCGAACGGTTTCTCGATCACCACCCGTCGCCAGGAACGCTCCGCATCGGGCTGCTGCGCGAACCCCGCCGCCTGCAACCCCTCGATCGCCTGCGGATAGAGCCAGGGGGCGAGAGCCAGGTAGTAGAGACGCCCGCCATCCCCCTGTTCATCGAGTACCTGCTTGACGCCCTGCAAGCTGTCGGGCTG
>JAPUIN010000431.1 GCA_027297005.1 Acidobacteriota bacterium | reverse complement strand
CCGCTTGATGTTCACCTGATGATCGAACACCCCGAGCGTTACATCGAAATGTTCGCGCGCGCCGGGGCCGATATGATCTCAGTTCATCTGGAGGCGGCGACCCATCTGCACCGGGCCGTCCACCACATCAAAGATTGTGGGGCAGCGGCCGGCGTGGCTCTCAACCCCTTCACTCCGCTGGCCCTCATCCAGGAGATTCTCCCGGAGCTCGACTACGTCCTGCTAATGTCGGTCGACCCTGGGTTCGGCGGCCAGCAGTTCATCCCGTCCGTGCTGCCCAAGGTCGCCGCGCTCAAGGAGATGATCACGAAGGCCGGGGCAGGCACACGGATCGAGGTCGATGGCGGAGTTGGCCCCGGTAACATCCGGGATCTTCGGAGCCGCGGCGCCGAAATTTTCGTGGCGGGATCGGCGGTGTTTGGTGGGGGGGATCCCAGAAATAAGGCCCGCGCCCTGACCGACCTTCTCGGCCGCTCCCGCGCGGCCAATAAATGAGGACGTCACGTGGCGACGCAGGACGAGGGAGCGAGCATCCGCGTGCGGTATCCCGAGGTCGATCGCATGGGGGTCGCGCACCATGCAGCTCATTTCGTGTGGTTCGAGATTGGCAGAACCGAGTTGATGCGCGCACGTGGCCTGCCCTATGGACGCATGGAGGATGATGAAGGGGTTCTCCTCCCTGTGATCAGTGCTTCCTGTACCTACCATGTTCCCGCCCGCTATGACGACCTGCTTCGCGTCCGCACGACCGTGTCCGGGATCCGCGGGGTCCGCATCACATTCTCATACCGCATCGAGAGGGAAACGGACGGAACGCTTCTGGCCTCCGGATCGACCGTCCACGCCGCGGTCGACCGCAACGGGAGACCTCGCCGGTTTCCCGCGAGGCTTAGGGGGATGCTGACTTGACGACGTCGTGTCGCGCCGGAATCGCCCGGTCAGGAACCTGTCCGAGTATCGTGCGCGTCCCCACGCATGGCCAGGACGGCCTCCTATGGGTGTTCATCGTCGTGCTCTGCCTCCCGGTCGGGCTTGCCGGGTGCGCCGGCCGGAGCGGCAAGAAGCCGGTGTTGCTGGAGCCGCCCGCAGTGATGTACGAGCGCGCCCTCAGGAAGATCGAGAAGAAAAAATACTACTCGGCCCGCAATATCCTGCAGACGATTCTGCCGCGCATCGCGCCGGATGACCGCGATCTGCTTCCGAAGGTGCAACTGGCAATCGCGGACGCCTACTTCAAGGATCGCGGCTTCCTGAACTTTGGAGAGGCCCTGAACGGATATCGGAACTTCCTGACGTATTATCCGGATCATCAACGCGCCGATCATGCGCAGTTCATGGTGGCGATGTCGCTCTTCGAGCAGGTGCTCGCGCCCGATCGCGACCAGACGCTGACTCTCAAGGCGATCGATGAGTTCCGCAAGGTCGAAGCAGTGTTCCCGGACAGCCCTTATGTCGAGCGGGCCCGGCGCAAAATCGAGGAGTGCTATGACCTCCTGGCCGAGCACGATCGTGTCGTGGGAAGGTTCTACCAGCAACGCAAGGCATGGGGCGCCGCGATTGATCGCTACCGCACGATCCTCGTTCAGTTCCCGCGGTTCAGGAAGACGCCGCGGGTCTTGTACGATCTCGGCATCTGTCTGCTGAAAACCGGAAAACGGACGGAGGCGCAGGCGTTCTTTGACCGGCTCGCCCGCGAATCGCCGGAGAACAATCTCGTGAGGGATGCAACGAGGCTGCTCGAGAAGGATGCGCGTCGCCGGGAAAAGGCATCCCGCCGGGACGACGACTCATGAGCGCGTGCACGGCCGGGGCCGGTGCCCCGCCGCGGCGTCCGTTGACGGCCATCATCCCCACGTACAACGAAGAAGACAACCTGCCGGCCTGTCTCGAGTCGGTCGCTTTTGCCGACGAGGTGCTTGTCGTCGATTCCTTCAGCAGCGATGCAACCGTGGCGATCGCGAAAGAGCGCGGTGCGCGGGTCCTCCAGCACGAATACGGCTACTCCGCGATGCAGAAGAACTGGGCCATACCGCAGGCTTCGCACGAATGGGTCCTCCTAGTGGACGCCGACGAGCGCGTCACGGCGGGAATGCGGGAGGAGATTCTCGCACTTCTTCGCACGACGCCGACGCACGACGGGTACTGGATTCGCAGGGCTAATTATTTTCTCGGGCGTCACATCCGCCATGGCGGGTGGGAGAGTGACAGGGTGATCCGTCTGTTTCGCAGGGACGTCTCCCGTTACCAGGAACGCAGGGTGCACGCGGAGATCGATCTCCCCGGCCCGCTTCCCACCCTGAGGCATCCGCTGGAGCACCATACATTCCGCTCGTTCGATCAGTACTGGCACAAGCTTCGCCTGTACAGCGAGTGGGGTGCTGCCCAGCTTCACTCAGAAGGACGCCGGACCGGACCGTTGCAGATCCTCGGGGCGCCGGCGGTGCGGTTCGTCAAGATGTATCTGCTGCGGCTCGGTTTTCTCGAGGGCGTTCACGGGCTGGTTCTCTCGATGCTCAACGCGTTCACCGTGTATATGAAATATGCGCGGCTCTGGGAGATGAATCTCCAGCGGGATCCGGAACCCGTATCTCCGCGTCTCGATGCGGTGGAGGAGAGCGGAGGGTGTCCCGTTGAGGCCGGGGTCAGGCCGGCGGGGCCGCCGGTGGTGCAACCGGCCCGGCGACCCCCCACATCGTCGGCGAGACGATGATGTCCGCGACGATTCTCCATCTCAACACCGAGCGGAACTGGAGGGGCGGCGAGGCGCAGACCCTCATGCTGGCCCGGGGCCTCGTGCGGCGTGGACATCGTTGTCTCGTGGTGGGACAACCACGCAGCCCTCTCGTAGAGCGGGCTGCGGAGTCGGGGCTGGGTGTCTTCCCGATCGTGATGCGTGGTGAACTGCACCTCGGTGCGGCGCGGAGGATCGGTGAGATCATCCGCGCGGAATCGGTCAGTCTCCTGCACTACCACACGGCACACGCTGTGAGCCTCGGTACCTTGGCGACGTGTTTTTCGGGGCGGCGTCCCGCGGTGGCATCACGCCGCCTGTCGTTCCCCCTGCGAAGCAGGCTGCTCAGTCGGTTGAAATACAGTTATCGGGTGGATCGTGTGATCGCCGTTTCGGGAGCGATTCGCCGCCACCTGTTGACGCAGGGGTTTGATCCACGCCGGGTCGATGTGGTGCACTCGGGGATCGAGCTGGAGAGATTCACGGGGGCCGCGCGCGGTCGATTCCGTGAATCACTGAGGGGAGAAGGCGCCGGGGTGGGTCCCGGAACATTCCTGATCGGCACGGCCGGCCACCTCGCCGGGGAGAAGGGGTTCGATCTGTTCATCGAGGCCGCGGCGCTGGCCGCCAGGGAATTGCCGCGGGCCATGTTCGTTCTCGTAGGCCGGGGGGAGAAGGAAGCCGCCCTGCGGAATCTCGCATCCCGGCTCGGTGTTCAGGAGAAGGTGCTGTTTGCGGGGTTCCGCGAGGAGATGCCGGAAGTGTTTGAGGGCCTAAACCTGTTCGTCCTGCCGTCCCCTCTGGGGGAAGGATCCCCGGCCGTCGTCAAGGAAGCGATGGCGGCGGGCGTGCCCCTGGTCGCCACCGACCTCGACGGGATGGAGGAGATCACCGAGGATGGGCGCCATGCTCTTCTCGTCCCTCCGGGAAACGCTCCGGCCATGGCGCGGGCCATGGTCCTCCTTGCCGGCGACGCGCCGTTGCGGGAGCGTCTTGTCGGCGCGGCGCGGCGGCGGGTCCGCGAATTCGCTGCCGAGCGCATGATCGAGAGGACCGAGGCGATCTACCGTTCGCTGGGCATCGTACCGTGAGTCTTTTCAAGATCAGGCGCTATTACATGGATCGGGACGACGACGGGTCCTTCCTGCGTCTCGCGAACCGCCTGACGCGCCGCCCGGTCCCCGATTTCCCGCGGGCGATCCAGATCCAGACGGTGACCGGATGCAACGCGGATTGCGTGTTCTGCCCGTACGGTGCGACCCATGACACGCAGCCTCGCGGTCGCATGGCGCCTGATCTCTTCTCAAGAATCCTCGACGAGTCGGCCGAGCATGGGGTCCGGCGGATCAGCCCGTACCTGATGAACGAGCCGCTTCTGGATCGCGAGATCGTCTCCAGAATCCGCGAGATTAACCGGCGGGTGCCCGATGCCCGGGTCGTGCTCACCACGAATGGGCATTACCTCACCCCTGACCTCGCCGGGCAGATCCTCGAGCTCGGGGAAGGGCTTCACGAGATCTATGTCTCCGTTCAGGGTATCGATCCAGGCGCGTATGAGAAGACGATGCGGGGCAACATGAGGCTGGGAAGGACGGTCGGCAATGTCCTGGGGTTCGCCGCCATGCAGCGACTGCGTCGGCAGGAAAGACCGAAGCTTTGGGTCACCATGGTCGACACGGCACTCGTCGACGTTCGCGCGGCCGTGCAGTTCTGGAGATCCCGGGGAATTTCGTCGAAATACACCACGCTGGAAAACCGTGGCGGGCACATCAGGGACGCCGACGATCTCAACCCCTCCGGCAGCATGGAGCCGTACGACAACTGTCCGAGGCCGTTCCGGCAGGCGTACATCCTGTTCAACGGCGATATGGTTCTTTGCTGCGTCGATTACAGCCGTACGCAGGTTCTAGGAAATGTGGCGCGCAGCAGCGTTCGCGAGGTCTGGAACGATTCCGTGGCCCGCGAAATCCGCGGGCGCTACATCGCGCGTGATCTGGCCGGACTCCCGCTTTGTGGCAGCTGCACGATCCACAGGACCCGTGAGATCGTGGTCAACTCCAAACGGCTCGAGGTCCCGGCGCGGGTCGGGCCGACCTGAATCGGATCGGGTGCCGCAACGACCTTGGTGTGAATACGATTTCAGAGACGGGACACTAGAACAGACGACCCTGTTCTGGGGAGTGCCGTTTGGTGACCACCCGCCCCTCCAGTGCCGGGTAAGCCTCGACCAATGTCGATGGGGCGTCGACCCTGCGGCGCTCCAGCGCCGATTTCATCATCAGGCCGTTGGCCGGGCCTTTGCCGCGATAGTGGTTGTTGGCGATGACGACAACCTGCTCGACCGCGCCCGCCAGATCCTTGATCCTCCTGATCCAGGGGTCGAGCTCCTCCATCGAGTAGAGATAATCGTAGCGCTCGAACGGCCGCGCCGAGCGCCGGAACCAGTTGCGGGCGTTCCGTCCATGCAGCCGGATATAGGCGATCGATGACGTGGCATGGGATGTCGGCGGCATCGTAGCGCCGAGACTCGGCTGATCGATATTGCAGAAGCCGATACCCCATCGACGCAGATCGTCGAGAATCGCCTCTTCGTTCCAGCTGCGGTGCCGGAATTCCGCCACCAGCGGTAGTCCCCGGAGCAGGGACGCGAGGGTTTGGAGGTGCTCCCGATGATGCAGCCGGCGGTCGAACGACTGTGGGAATTGCATCAACACGGCCAGCAGACGACCGGCCCGGACCAGGGGGTCGATCCCTTCACGGAACATCTCCGCTGCATTGCCGAGGCCGCCACCGGCGGAAGCGGGACAGTCCTGCGCGGCGGCGCTCCAGGCGCGTTTTTCTCCCCCTTCCCGGCCCCAGGGATCCTGCTCCGACCCGACGCCACTCCCCCGCGGGTGAGTCAGCGACCGGTGCAGCTTGGCTGTGAAGCGGAAATCGGTCCGATCCTCGAGCCGTTCCACCCAGGCGGCCACCTGCCGCCGGTCAGGCTGCCGATAGAAGGTCACGTTCAACTCGACCGCATCGAAATAGTCGGAGATAAAGCGCAGCCGATCGAATGAACGGGACCGTGGAGAAGGGTAAACGACCCCATCCCAGTCGGGATAATCCCACCCGGCGGTCCCTACTCTGATCATGCCGGAAACCTCCAGAATGCCAGCATTCTAGCCCTGTTCCGGGGGTGCGGTTGACTTGGAGGTCGATTTTTGGTATTATTTGCACCTACTTCCGCACAGCGGCCCCTCAGTTGTGCCAGGACTTATTCGGAGGCAAGCCCTTGGGATTCAAGATTGGCGATAAGGTTGTGTACCCCAACCATGGTCTCGGGATCATCGAGAGTATCGAGAAGCGCACGATGGGCGAGCAAGTGAAAGAGGAGGAGTTCCTCAGCCTTCGGATCGTCTCGAACGACAGCACGGTGATGGTGCCCCGCAGCAACGTTGACAACGTGGGGTTGAGGCGGATCGTGAGCAAGAAGGAGGTTGAGACTGTCTTCGACAGTCTCAAGGACAAACGGCTCAAGATTTATGACGACTGGAAGGGCCGCTTTCAGGAAAATTCCGACAAGATGCGGACAGGGTCGATCACCGAGGTCGCGCTGGTCTTCAAGAGCCTCAGCCACCTCGCCCTGCAGAAGACCCTGTCCTACCGTGAGCGCCGGATGCTCGACAAGGCCCGCTATCTCATCGTCAGCGAGATCGCGGAGGTCGAGAGGACCAAGGCGGCCGACGTCGAGGAACGGATCGACAAGGCGCTCTCCGTCGGCTTCAAGCAAGTCCAGGCACTCTGAGCGTTCGCCCCAGGGGCGATGGATCTGTTCCTCCTGCACGCGGTGGCCGGTGAGATCGCCGGGAGGCTCCTCCAGCAAGAACTCCTCCGCATTGCCTGTCTGGGGCATCACCGCTACCTTCTCCGGTTTGCCACATCCCGCCGCGATAATCTCCTGATCTCCGTCCGTCCGGAGTTCCCTCGCGTCCATCTTCTCGGACCGGAGTCCGGGCGCCAGCGCGAGTTGGCCCCCGATCCGTTCGGCGCCTTTCTGGACCATGAGCTGGGCGGAGCGATCCTCGAGACGATTGAGCCGGATCGCTGGGATCGGGTCCTGGAGTTGCGCTTCCGGTCGCCAGTCGGCCGGGCCGGGTCGGACGGGGCGGCTCGCGGCGAACGGCGTCTCGTGCTGGAGATCCTCGGCCGCTCTTCGAACCTGTACTGCTTGGATCCCTCGGGTGGCATCCTGGCCCACGCCAGAAAACTGCGGAGCGCCTTTCGGGCGCCTGCCGTAGGCGTGGCTTACCGGAAGCCTCCGGGGCGCGAACTTTACGAGGGGATCCCCGCGGGGAGGAAGGCCCTGCCGTACATCCGGGAGCGGTTCGACGATGCTTTCTCATTTCTCCAGCATCTGAGCCCCCAGCTCATGCGTGATATGAGCGCCGGGCCGGTGGATGATCCACCCGAGGTGGCCTGGCAGCGGCTCGAAGCTATTCTCGAGTCGGACGCCGCCGGGGCCTGGTCGCCGACCGTCTATTCTCGCCGGCAACTCGAGGATCTGCAGGAGGGTGAGGAGGTGGGGCGGGACGACCTTCTGGTCGCGCCTTTCAGGCTGCCGTCGCTCGACGCGGACGGTGGATATCACGCGACCCCCTTCGAGAGCCCATCGCGGGCGTCGGCCACGGGGTTCGGGTTGCTCGAGCGGTTGCGTGACTTCTTGGCGGATCGGGCACATCATGAGGCGCTCGTACGACGCGAAATGTCTCGGCTCGAGACGCTCCTCGGCAAACTTCGCGGTGAGAGGAATCGGGCCGGTGAATGCGAGCGCTTCCGAGAATGGGGGGAGGCACTGCTGGCCGGCCTCTCGATAGCTCGCATCGACGGCAAATCGGTGATCGTCCCAAACCCGTACGATCCCGATGGGGACCCGCTGGATATCCTGATCGATCCCGCCCGATCCCTGCAGGAGAATGCCGACTCTCTTTTCTCCCGTTACAAGAAAGGGAAGCGTGGCATCGGGTTCATTGAAAGGAGGCTGAGGGCGGCGGAAACCAGGTTCGAAGAGTGGCAGACTCTCTCAGGACGTGCGCGAGAGGCCGCCGGCATGGACGATCTGGATACCCTGCGCGGGGAGATGGCGCGGCTCGGGCTCGTGCACGCGCCCCGCAAGACTAAGAAAGGAAAACCTTCGCCGAAGAAGGAAGTGCCGGCGCGGGTACGGCGCTACTCGACGCGCGAAGGATTCGACATCCTGGTCGGCAAGAGCGGCGAGGAGAACGACACCCTGACCTTCCGGGTCGCCTCTCCCTGGGATTTCTGGATGCACGTCGCCGGCCATTCGGGCGCCCACGTCATCGTGCGGAATCCGCAGCGCCTGAAGAAGATTCCGGACGCGACCCTGCGCACGGCGGCGTCGATTGCGGCGTACTACAGCGGCGCCCGATCCGACACGAAGGTCGAGGTGCACTACACCCAGCGCAAGCACGTCCACAAACGCAAGGGAATGCCGCGCGGCCAGGTGCTCATCCGGCGCTTCCAGTCGATCCAGGTGGCGCCGCGCCTCCCGATCTCGAGTGTCGAGGACCTCTGAAGCGCGACCGTCCGTGATCAGACCGTACGGGTGAATCCGGCCGAGCGGAGATCCTCCGGCACGAGCCGGCCGTCATGCAGGGCGGTTGCCACGAGCGCGCCGTAAAATCCGTGTTCCCTCAAGTAGATCAGGTCATCCATCCCGGCGATCCCTCCACCCACCATCAGGTCGATATCCGGCACCGCATCGCGCAGGCGTCTCAGGCGATCCCGCTGCAGGCCACCGGATGTGCCGACCCGATCCAGGGCAAGGAGGATTGCGCGCCGCATTCCTCTGCGCCAGGCCTCACGCAGTAAATCGATCTCATGCATCGCCGCGATCACACTCGATCGCGCCACCAGGCCTGAGTCGTCGAGGTCGAGACTCAGGATGCGTTCGCCAGTCATGATGCCCTGTGGCGTCGCGTGGAGTTGGTCCAGCGAGCCGAGAGTCTCCGTCGAAACGATCGGATTGATTTGAAGGTTCGCGGCTGAGGCCGGCGCCTCATGGGCCTCCGGTTGACCGTCGTCGAGCAGGATGATTCGATCCGGATCTGCCGCCATGAGCCCCGCGACAGTGTGATCGTTGCACCCGGTGCCTTGGAGACGATCGAGATCGGCGATGTAGAGAAGGCCGCTGCCGATCGCCTGGCTGTAAGCCTCGGCCAGGACGACGGGATCAGAAAGATCTTCGAGAGGCCCCCCGCGCATATGACTCCGCACCGGCAGGTACGAACGCCGCTCCCCCTTCTGCCCGCGGACCGCGCGCCCGCCGCGCAGATCGATCACCGGTATAATCCGCACCCCCGCCTCCCTTCAGGGAACGTGGCGCCGGCAGGGCCGCCGGCGAGGAGATTCTGTCATGAGGATCCTGATCATGGAGCATCTCACATCGGCGCCCGGCCGATCGATTCCAGAGCACCTGATCGCTGAGGGGCGTGCCATGCGGGATGCCGTTCTCGGTGATCTTCTGGCGATTCGCGGCACGCAGATCGTGCTTTTCGGCCATCGGGAGCATGCCGTACGCTCCCGCCCCCGCCTGCACCAGGTCGAATCGGGGCCGCACCGCAACGCCCGGTTTCGGTCCCTCGTGCGGGCAGCGAACGCCGTCCTGGTGATTGCACCGGAAGGGGACGGTCTGCTCGCACGCTTTTGCCGGATCGTCGAGGAGGAGGGACGTCTTCTGCTGGGACCGTCCGCCGCCGTCGTGCGGCTGGCGACCGACAAATGGCGGCTTCACGAGATCCTGCGAGCTGCCGGACTCGCAACGCCCACGACTACTCTGCTCCGTCGCGACAGGGCCGCAGCGGTGCTTCGCCGCCGTCCTCGACCGTTCGTGCTCAAACCACGCGACGGCTTCGGTGGCCTCGGAGTGACGATCGTCCGGCGAGCGGATCGGATTCAGCCGGCGCTGGAGGCGGTTGCGAGCGCAACCCGGAGAGGGGACCTTCTCGTTCAGGAATTCGTTCCGGGCGAGCCGGCCAGCGTGTCGGTCCTGGTCGGTTGCAACGAAGGAACGGGTGTGATCCGGGCGGTGCCGCTCGGTCTCAATCATCAGCACCTCATTGGCACCGGACGGCCCATCTATACGGGGGGTGAATCGGGATGGTCCCACCCGATGTCGGGGGCTGCGATCCTGGCGGCGGTCGACGCGGTCAAGGCGCTGGCCCGCTCGGTCTCCGGGTGCCGCGGCTATCTTGGCGTTGACCTGATGATCGGCCCCGCGGGGCCGGTGATCCTCGAAATCAACCCGCGCATCACGACCTCCTACATCGGGATTCGACAGGTCATCGGGCGGAATCCCGCCGCGCTGATTCTGGATGCATGCCAGGCTCGGACGCTGCCATCCGCGATCGCCATCTTGGGACGGAGCCGCTTCAAAAGCGGAGGTGCGGTGAGGACAATC
>JAPUIN010000430.1 GCA_027297005.1 Acidobacteriota bacterium | reverse complement strand
GTTATCCTCGGAGTGATAAAAATCAGCAGCTCCGTGTTCTTTCTGTTGATCGATTTGTTCTTGAACAGCCAGCCAATCCCGGGAATCTTCGACAGACCTGGAACGGAAGCCCTGGTGATCGAGCTGTTCAGCTTGAAGATTCCGCCGATGACGGCCGTGCCGCCGTCGGGGACGAGAATCTGGGTCTGTGCCTTCTCGGTAATGATCGGCGGCACGTCCCCCACGCGGTTGACGAAGTCGGGCGATGAGTTATCAACCATGACGTCCATGATCACCGTCCCCTCCTTGGTGATCTGCGGGGTCACCTCCAGCTTCAACGACGCCGAGATGAACTCCACGTTGATCTGCGTGGCCGTGGTGCTGACAACGGGGATCTGGACGCCCTGCTCGATCGTCGCTTTCTGGTTGTTCTGCGTGGCGATCCTCGGGGATGACAAGACCTTGACGTCACCGTTGAGCTCGAAGGCGTCGAGCTGCACGTCGAGATTGACCGAGTCGAGTACGTTTCCAAAAGTCAACCCGAGGGTTGAGGCCGACGCGGCGGCCGGCAGGGCCACGTCGTAGTCCAGCGTGGCGGTGTGCGGGAAGTCGAGATTGGTCTGCGTCCCCTTAGCGGCGGTCGCCTCGGCACGCACGCCCCATCTGATCCCGAAGTCGCGCTCAAATTCACGGTCGGTCTCGACGATGCGGGCCTCGATGACGACCTGAGCAGTCTGCTCGTCCAGCGTGTCGATCAGGCGGTTGATCGAGTCCTTGCGATTCTTCAGGTCAGTGATGATGAGGGTGTTGGTCCGGTCATCCATGATGACGTCCCCGCGCTTCGACATGATCTTCTTGATAATCGGGGAGATGGCTGCCGCCTTGGCGTAGGACAGGCTGCGTGTGAACGTGATCGGCTCCTCCTCGAGCTCCTTCGCCTCGATGAGAGCCCTGCGCGCCGCCGCCTCCGACGCGAGCTTCTGCGTCGTGGCGATGCGGATGACGTTGTTCTCGAACACCTTGTCCAGCCCGTTATTCTTCAGGATGATGTCGAGCGCCTGATCATCGGGGACATTTTCGAGCACGATCGTCAGGTTGCCGGAGACCGCCGGATCCAGGATGATATTGAACCCGGTGATCTCGTGGAACAGCCTGAAGACATCCTTCAGGTCGGCGTCTTTGAAGTTTAGCGAGATCGGCTTCCCGACGTACTTCGGACCCGTGTCGGAGATCGCGCGGCTGGAGAATCTCGAGGGGGCAAAGATCGACCTCGTGCCGTCTCCCTCTCCCGGATCGGCGCGGAAGGCTACCTCGTTCGGCTGCCTGTGGATCCGAACCTCACCCATGGCCAGAAGCGGATTTGCGGCGCTGCGCGCGAGGGGATCCGCGTCCAAGGACGGATCGACGTCCGGGGCCAGATCGAGATCCGAGGCCATCGGTCCCGGAACCTCCGGCGTCTCCGCGGCCAGCGGCAGCGCGATCGGTTGCTGCACAACTGGTCCGTGCTGCACGGCGTGGCGCACCGCCTCCCCGGAGAAATCGATGACGAGCCCGTCGCTGGTCGGGATGATGGCGTACGGATGCGGTCCGCTCATGTCGAGCACGACACGCGCCACCGGACGCGGCTTGCTGGCGAACTGCGCCACGCGAACGCGCGAAAGCATTGCGGAGCCGACCGGCACGGCATTCGTGCCGGCGCGGTTGATCACGCCCGGCAGGTCGATGACGAGACGCGGCGGATTCTTGAGCTCGAAATGCTCGGCGGAGAGAACTCCGTCGGCCCTCAACATGATGACCGGCGCGTCGCCCGAAACGTCGGCCGAAACGCCCAGGAGGGATTTCGCCGGTGGCCCCTGCGGGGCCGGGGCCTGAACAACGGGCAAAGGCTCGGTGCCACGTGCGGAAACGGACGTGGCCGGGTCGGGCTTCATCACCTCCGGCTCAACGGCTGCATCGTGGTCGGTGTCCATCCCAGGCAGGGGCTCGAGCTCCGGATCGGTCGACTCTCCGACGTCGAGAGGCAGCGGCTCGAGGTCATCCTCCCTGGGTCGCCCGGCGGAATCCTCCTCGATCGGCTCGAGGAGCTCGCCGTCCCCGAACGGATCGAGTTCATCCCCGCTCTCTACGGACTCACCCTCACCGGGCAGCGGCTCGAAGTCGGCATCCTCAGCCGGCCCGGCAAGCGGCTCCGTCTGAAGCTCATACTCCCCGGACTCGTTCAGAAGAATGTCCAAGCCAGCGTCGGGATCCTCTTCGGGCTCGTCACCCAGGGCCACGATCGGCAGCTCCGCCGCATTGTCAATATCACTCAGCGAGGGGAAATCGATCACCAGGTCGTTACCGTCCAGGCGAATCGAATGTTGTGAGGCGAAGACGTTCTGGAATTCGAACTTCGCGATGACACCGCCATCGACGCTCTCGACGGAAGTCACGCGAACCGTCTCCACCTGGGGTGAATCGATCGCCACCTGAGATTCGAGCCCCTGGACTTGAACATCCAGCAGTTCGAGAACCAGCGTCGTCGGATCGGGCTGATACGAGGTATAGCTGAAGGGGTAGTTTCCCCGCAGCACGACCTCCGTTCCGGACGGAGTGGCCATGTGATCGATCTGGGAGATGACCACCGCAGCCGGCACATCGAACGCCGCCAGACCCGGATCGCTGACGGGCTGATGGCCCGAACAACGCAGGGCGGCCGCGGCGAGAACGAGTAGAATCGCGACCTTCCCGAACCTCATAAGGTGCCCTCCTTCGCTGTCGTCAGCCTCTTCGTCACGTCACGGTAAGGCTTAATGCTCCTGGGATCATTGACTTCCTGTCGGAAAACGACGACGCCCTTGCTGTGGTTGATGCGCGTGATCTTTCCGTCATAGAGGGTGTCGCCCACTCTGAGAAAGTAGCCCTTGTTGTCGCTTCCATTGAAGAACGCAAGCGCTCCACTCCCCTGCTTCACGATGCCGACGAGATCGACTTCCGCGATCAGCATCCCTCGGATCCCGCGCGGACGCTCGCCCATCCTGCCGGCGATCAGCGAATCAACCAGCGAGCGAAAAGGATCGCGGCGGCCCGCCGGGTCGTAGGTGAAGCCCCGCCCCTCGAGCAATGCCTCGTTGTCCTGCATGATCCGGTTGATGGTCTCGGCCACGCCGTGCGGCGCCTTCTCCTCACCGTCCGCTGTCTGTGCCCCTTCGGCAGCCTGTTCGTCCTGCAGGCTCTCCGCGGCGCTCCCGGGCGTGGCCTCAGCGAGGATGGCCGGCGCACAGACGACCGCGATCACCAGCATGGCAAAGGGGCCGAACAGGATCGATCGGACAAGGTTCATGGCTCCTGGTCTCCCTGCCTCTCCTCGT
>JAPUIN010000043.1 GCA_027297005.1 Acidobacteriota bacterium | reverse complement strand
TCGTCTTGAGGCGGACGCTTGGCGAGGCGGGGGAGCGCCGTTTCCTGAAGACCATCCGCCGCCTTGCTCCGTCCGCACCACCGGCACGAGAACATGCCTGATGGCGGTGGTTCTCATCCGCGGTGGCTTCCTGCTCATTATTGGGACGGTCGTCTATCTGGCGCTGACCGAATTCGCCATCAAGGGAGCGGATACCTCACTGGTCCGCCCGCTCCTGTATGCCGGCGGGATCGGTATAGCGAGCGGGATCGTCCTCAAGATCCTGGGGCGGGTCATGGTTGGTCTCGTCGCTCGGAGCTGCGCCCGGTGCAGCCGACCGGTGGCGGGGGGGGGGATCTACTGCGGGGACCATCGGGTCGCGGTGATCAACGAGCAACGTGACAGGGAGTTGCGCCGAGGAGAGTGACGGGACGGCGACCGGTTCGCCGCCGGAGTCGCCCGTTCTGGTCGTCGTCGGACCGACGGGGGTCGGGAAGAGTGAGTTCGTGCTCCTCGCGTGCGATCGGCTCAATGGTGAACTGGTCAGCGTCGATTCGATGCAGGTGTACCGGGGGCTCGACCTCGGCACGGCGAAGCCGGATGCACCGACGCGGGCACGGGTGCGGCATCACGGGATCGATCTCGCGCCGCCGGGCAGCGATTTTTCGTTGGGAGATTTCGTCCGCTTCTCCGAGCGGGTGATTGAGGATATCTGGAAACGGGGACGACTCCCGATCCTGGTTGGCGGGACCGGCCTTTACCTGCGCGGGTTGCTGAAGGGAATCGTCGATGCCCCTCGCAGGGATGAGGCGATCCGTCGGCGCCTTCGTTCGCGGGAGCAGGAGCGCGGTCCGGGATACCTCCACCGGATGCTGCTTCGGGTCGATCCTGAGGCGGGGAGGCGGCTGCCGGTGCGGGATCGGCAACGAATCGTCCGGGCCCTGGAGGTGTATTTCAAGTCACGGCGCGGGTTAAGCGAAAGGATCCGGGAGGCCCCTTTCGGGCCGGATCGCTACCGCTCGGTCAAGATCGGGCTGAGCATGGATCGCGAGGTGCTGTACCGGATGACCGATGCGCGCGTGGTGCGATTCTTCGAGGCCGGTCTCGTGGACGAAGTCAGGGGGCTGCTGGCCGCCGGGCTGGCGCCCGAATCGAACGCCCTCAAAGCTCTGGGATATCGCGAAGTAATGAGTCATCTGCGCGGTGAGATCTCGCTCGAGGAGGCGATCTCCTCCACGCAACGGAACACGCGACGCTATGCCAAGCGGCAGTGGACGTGGTTCCGCAGGGAGGAGGGGGTGACGTGGTTCAACATCGACCCCTCGCGGGTTGATCGATTCGCCGGGCCGCTGGAATTCGCGGCACGTGAACTGGGCCGCGGGTTCCCATGAAGACTGAGGACGGCGGGAGGAGGGATTCGCGACAATGCGGATGACGGTGGCCAACCAGTTGACCATCGCCCGGATGGCGATCATCCCGCTTTTGATCACGCTGGTTCTGTCGAATCACGCCAAGTGGGCTCTTCTGGTCTTCATCCTGGCCGGTCTGAGCGACATGCTGGACGGAGTGATCGCGCGTCGTTACCGCCAGAAATCATCGCTCGGCACCTTTCTCGACCCGATGGCCGACAAGCTCCTGATGACGGCCTGCTTCATCGTTCTCTCGATTCCCGATCATCCGCAGTCCTTCCCCGACTACGCCGTACCGAATCACATCCCGATCTACCTGACGATCGTGACGATCAGCCGCGACGTCTTCATCATCATGGTCGCCCTGGTGATCCACCTGGCTTCGGGCCTGAGCCGCTTTCCGCCCACAGTGCTCGGCAAGACGACCACCGTGATCCAGGTCCTCATGATCGGATTTGTTCTGCTGTTCAACGCGCTCGGGCAGGAAGCGCCGGTGTTCATCCAGGGGCTTGGCTGGCTGACCCTCGCGGCGACCATCGCCTCGGGGTTTCATTACATTCGCAATGTCGCCCGGGTCATCGCCCAATCGGAGAGCGGGGCGCCGGCGAGCGGTGATGATCCCTAGGAGCCTGCCCGGGTATGGCGTCGGGGAGCGCGCATGGGGCCTGCGAGGTGGAGGCTAAGAAGCGTGGAAGAGGGGAGGGCAGGCAGAACTGTGAAGTGCGGATCTCCTCTTTGCTGTTTCAGGGGAGGCTCGAGAAGCCTTTCCCCTCCCCTGCGAGCCGTTCCAGAAGAGCCGATGGTTTCCAGTGCTGAAGCCCGCTCTCCTCATGGTAGGAGCGGATCCGGTCGAGGATGACGGTAAGGCCGAGCCGCTCGGCGTGGAACATCGGGCCGCCGCGGTGGGGGGGGAAGCCGTAGCCGTTGATCCAGACCAGATCGATGTCGCCGGGGCGCAGGGCGATCCCCTCCTCCAGGATGCGGGCTCCCTCGTTGACGAGTGCGCACAGGCAGCGGGAGACGATCTCCTCTGCGTCGATCGGCCGGCGGTCGATCCCCAGGCTCTCAGCCGCCTCGCGGAACATCGCCTCGACCTCCGGATCCGGGATCGGTGTGCGCGAGCCTTTCTCGTACCTGAAGAACCCGCGGCCGGTCTTCTGACCGAGCCGGCCCGCCTCGACCAGCCTGTCGACGACCGGATCCTCCCGCTCGGATGGCGGCAAACCGGGGATGGCCCGCCGCGCGCGGTATCCGACGTCGAGTCCTGCCATGTCGCTGACGGCGTACGGACCCATCGACATACCGAAGTTGAACAGCGCGGCATCGATCTCCTGAAGCGCAGCACCCCGATAAGCGGCCAGTCGTGATTCTCTGAAGTACCCCTGCAGCATACGGTTGCCGATGAACCCGACGCAAACACCGGCGACCACCGGAAGTTTCCGGATCGTCCTTGCGAGCTTCATGCAGGTCGCCAGAACGTCCTTGCCGGTTTTCTCTCCGCGCACCACCTCGAGAAGGCGCATGACGTTTGCCGGGCTGAAGAAATGCAGGCCGAGGATGTCGGACGGCCGGGACGTCGTTGCGGCGAGAGCATTGATGTCGAGGTAGGAGCTGTTGGAGGCGAGGATGGCCCCTTTCTTCAGCACCCCGTCAAGCTTCGTGAAGACCTCCCTCTTGACGTCGAAGTCCTCGAAGACCGCTTCGATCGCCAGATCGACGTCACCGAATTCAGCAAGGTCGAGCGTGCCGGTGATCGCCGCCATGCGGTGATCCATCTCCTCGGCGGAGAGCCTCCCCCTGTCGACCGAACGAAGGTAGTTATCCCGGATCACGTCGAGGCCGTGATCGAGGGCCGATCGCTCGACCTCGGCCAGAACGACGGGCAGGCCGGCATTGGCCATGCTCATGGCGATCCCACCGCCCATCGTCCCGGCTCCGACAATCCCGATCTTCTGAACGGGTCGGATCGACGTCTCCTTCGGCACGTCGGGGATCCTGATCGCCTGCCGCTCGGCGAAGAAAAGGTGGCGCAGCGCAGCCGACTCCGGAGACTTCAGGCACTCGTCGAACAACTCCCGCTCCCGCACCAACCCGCGATCGAACGGCAGGGAGACGGCCGCCTCGACCGCGCGGATCGCCCGCTCCGGCGCAAACTGTCCGCGAGTGCGGGGCGCGATCGTCGCCCGAAACCGGTCGAAGAACCCTCCGGGGACCGAACCAGGATCGATCGCGCGATCCCTCACGCGCTGCGGGCCCGCGCCTTCGGTGAGCAGGCTGCCGGCCCAGGCGATCGCTCCCGACCGAAGGTTCCCCTCGATGATCCGATCAATCGCGCCGGCCCGGTGCGCGTCCCCCGCGGACCACGGCTTTCCGGAGACGATGCGCTCGAGTGCCGATTCGATGCCGATCAGCCGGGGCAGGCGCTGGGTCCCGCCGGCGCCCGGTATCAGGCCCAGGGTCACCTCCGGCAGGCCGACCTTCGCCGAAGGGATCGCGCAGCGGAAGTGGCAGGCGAGGGCGGTCTCGAACCCTCCCCCGAGGGCGCTGCCATGGATCGCGGCCACGACTGGTCTGGGGCTATTCTCGAGGGCAGCGAGGACGACGTTGAAGTCCGGCGCCATTGGAGGTTTTGAGAACTCGTTGATGTCGGCTCCGGCGATGAAGGTCCGCCCGGCGCAGAGCAGCACGATGATGCCGACCTCCGGATCGGCAACGGCCTTGCCGATCGCGTCCAGCAGTCCCTGGCGCACCGCCTGCGAGAGTGCGTTGACCGGCGGATTGTCGATGGTGATGATGCCAATGCGATCCTCACGACTGAAGCTGACGATGTCGGGCACGGTGAGCCTCTCCGCTCGAAGCGGCATCGCCTGGTGTGGACCACAGGGCCGACGATGCGGGGTGAATCGTCAGACTAGCCCCCCGCCAGCAGGTCGTCAAGATGAACTGATCCATCGCTACCGGAGCGTACGCGGCGACGCGGAAGTGAACCGCCACCCTGCCGGCCATCTGGTGAAAAGTGGGACCTTGACGGTGGCATGGGGCGCGGCTAGGCTCGTCGCACACTTCGCGGAGTTTCGTTGCATGGGACGATGGATCGGGAATGATTTCGGACTGACCCTTGCGGAGATCGAGGCCGCCCGGGAGCGGATCGCGGGACATGTCGTGCGCACGCCGCTCGTCCCTTCACGGGAGTTGACGCGTGCGGCCGGCGGCGACGTCAGGCTGAAGCTGGAATGTCTCCAGGAGACCGGTTCGTTCAAGATGCGTGGGGCGACCAATCGGGCGCTTTCGATCCCGGCCACTGAGCGAGCGCGGGGGATGATCGCCGTGTCGAGCGGCAACCACGGCCGGGCGGTTGCCGCTGTCGCCTCCCGGTTGGGACTGAAGGCGCTCATCTGCCTGGGGGAGGGGGTGCCCCGGAACAAGGTCGAGGGGATCCGCTCATACGGCGCCGAGGTGCTGATCGCCGGAGCGAACTTTGAAGAGGCCGCGATCCGGGCGAGTACGATCGAGCGGGAACAGGGCATGATCTTCATCCATCCGTTCGACGAGCCGGCAGTCATTGCGGGGCAGGGGACGATCGGCCTGGAGATCCTGGAGGATTTTCCCGGCGTCGAGATCCTCGTCGTGCCGATCTCAGGAGGCGGTCTGATCGGGGGAGTCGCACTGGCGGCGAAGTCGGTCGACCCCGAGATCCGGGTCATCGGCGTCTGCATGGAGCGCGGCGCCGCCATGCACGAGAGCCTGCGCGCCGGACGGCTCGTCGGGGTGAGTGAGGAGCCGACCCTGGCCGACGCTCTGACCGGTGGTCTGGGGGAAGTCCGCTACACGTTCCGCCTCTGTCAGGCCCTCGTCGATGAGACGATTCTGGTCTCCGAGGAGGAGATCGCCGCGGCGATGTCGTTCATGCTCCGGACCCACGGCGTCGTGGTGGAAGGTGGAGGCGCGGTCGGTATCGCGGCGCTGCGGGCCGGGCGCGTGCCGCACGGGCGACGGGTCGCGGTGGTGGTGAGCGGGGGGAATGTCGAAATGGAGCAGCTCCTGAATATCGTCCGGAACGATCTGCCGGAGAGCCCCGCCCCATGAGCGACCCGAGGTTCATTCCTCTCGAACCGATGGAGAGAGTCCCGATCGAGGAGGCGCGTCGCCGTGCCCGCGCCTTCTACGAAGCGATGCGTCGGCGGCGATCGGTCCGGCAGTTCTCCGAGGCCCCGGCCGATCGGGCGGTGATCGAGGATGGCCTGCGTACGGCCGGCACGGCGCCGAGCGGCGCCAACCTGCAGCCATGGCATTTCGTCGTCGTCTCCGATCCGGATCTCAAGCGCAGAATCCGAGAAGGGGCGGAGGAGGAGGAGCGCCGGTTCTATCACCGCCGGGCCCCAAAGGAGTGGCTCGAGGCACTCGCGCCCCTCGGGACCGATGAGAACAAGCCGTTCCTCGAGACCGCACCGTGCCTGATCGTCATCTTCGCCGAGCGCTACGGGCGCAAGCTAGGCGGCGCCGTGTCGAAACGCTATTACGTCCAGGAGTCGGTCGGGATTGCGACCGGCCTGCTGATCGCCGCGCTGCATCTCGCGGGCCTGGCGACCCTCACGCACACGCCGAGCCCGATGAAATTCCTGAACGAGCTCCTCGGCCGGCCCGACAACGAGACCCCGTTTCTGATCCTCGTCGTCGGTCATCCGACCGATGACGCACGCGTGCCTGCGATCACCCGGCGTCCCCTCTCCGAGATCGCCACCTTCGTCTGAGGGATGTCGCGCGCCGCTTATTTCTGGCGGTCACGCGTCGAGAAGATCCTGTAAAAGCAGAAGATCGTCAGACCGAGAATACCGCCCCAGGCCAGCGTAATGAAGATCGCGCCGCCAGTCGTCAGGCCGGCGGGCCCCGCCACTCCGATCATGAGAGCCTCTCCGCGCGCTCGCGGCGCCGCCAGGCGTAGCCGATCAGGAGGAGAAACCCGGACATAATTCCGACCAGGATGATGCGTGCCCACAGAACCCCGGGCCGATCAGCCTCATCGACACCGTCCATCATCAGTCTCGGGATCGCGTCCTGCCAGGTCCAGACCGTGAGGATGATGATCAGGAAGAACGGTGTGATGTAGCGGATCGTGTAGTAGAAGAATCTCGGGATTTTGATGTCAGCCCCACGGGTGATCTCCTCCCACGCTCGATCCATCCCGAAGACCCAGGCGAACAGGACCACCTCGACGAGGGCGAAGACGGCCAGCCCGAACGTCCCGGCCCAGAAGTCCATCTCCCCCAGGAAGGGGCGTATAAAAACGACGGGTTGGATCAGGACGAACAGCGCGGCGGAGAGGACCAGTGCGGCACGCTTCTTCGTGAAGGAGAACTCCTCCTGAAGGAATGCCATGATCGGCTGCCCCATCGCCACGGACGAAGTGATCCCGGCGAAGAACAGGAGGCCGAACCACAGGCATCCGAACAGGTGACCGAAGGCGACTTGATTGAAGATGATCGGCATCGACTGGAAGGCCAGATCGAAGGATCCCGAGGAAGCGATATCCTTCGTCTCCGCCAGGCCGAAGAAGGCGACGGCGATCGGGATGGCGATGGTCCCGCCGAGGATCACCTCGGAGAACTCGTTCGTCATCGAGGTCGTCAGTCCGGTCAGCGCCAGATCGTCCCGCTTGCGGAGGTAGCTGGCATAGCAATGGATCGTTCCCATCCCGAGACTGAGAGTGAAGAAGACCTGCCCGGCCGCCGCCAGCCAGGTGACACCGCTTCCCAGTCGCGAAAAGTCCGGGTTCCACAGGTAGCCGAGCCCGGCGATGACGTTTCGATCCGGGAAGGCCGGATCGGGGGTCTCGAGGGTCAGCACCCGCACCACAAGGGCGATCGCGAAAAGAAGCAGCAGCGGCATGGCGATCTTCGCCAGTTTCTCAATGCCGGCCGAGACCCCCCGATAGAGGATGTAGACGTTCAGGCCGAGGGTGAGGAGCATGAAGACGTAGGCAACCTGGATGCCGGAAGGGAAGTAATCGCTCGTGGCGAACCCTTTAAATGAATCGAGAAATGTCCCCATCTCGTCCCGGCTCGCGATCCCGAAGTACTTGCCGATGGCCGAGAAGAGGCTGTAGGCCAGCGTCCAGGACTGGATGTAGGTGTAGTAGACGAGGATGACGAACGGGTTGAAGAGGCCGAGCACTCCAAGATATTTTACCCACGTCTTCTTCGCCAGAACCTGAAACATCCCCGGCGTGCTGCCGTGGCCGTGGTAGCTGCCGCCGTGCCGGCCGATCGCCCACTCGACCCACATCAGCGGGATGCCGAGAAGCAACAGGGAGATGAAGTAAGGGATCAGGAATGCGCCGCCGCCGTTGCTGGCCGCCTGAACTGGAAAGCGCAGGAAGTTCCCCAGCCCGACTGCGTTGCCGGCCATGGCGAGGATCAGGCCTATTCGAGTGGTCCAGACTTCGCGTGGCAGACCGGGAGGATTGGAGCGGGGCTGAGTCATCCGATCGGAACCTCCACAGGATCGTTCCACGGCGAACCCGACTGAGAGGCTAGGGCGGAACGGGCGTGTGAAGCGGGCGTTGATGGTGCCGACGACGAGACTCTGCGGCGCATTGCCGCCGCCAGACGCGGGATTATCGGTGAGGGTCCGCGGGATGTCAAGGCGACACTGCCTTTGCCTACGACCGTTCCGAGGCGCCCCGCCGTGCACCCTCCGGATACGGGTCCGCATCGCTGCGCGTTGCTCGGCTCGCCGCGCGCTGCCCGCTGCGCTGAAGACCGAGCGACGGGTCCCCGGTGCTCGGTCTCGCACGGTCCGGTGGTTGTACGACGCGGCGCGTCGGTCACGTGCAGACAGGTGCAGCGATGCTGGCCGGGCTGCACGTTGATCTGGAGAAGATTCCGACGGGACGGCGATGGGTCAGCGCGACCAGAACACCTCGGCGCTGATTGACGAGAAAATTGCGGCGTCCTCGAAAGTCACTTCGAACTGCGCCGCGCCGTAAGGTTCGATGGTGGTCGGGAAGAGTGGCGTCTCGCGCCGCGCGATCTCGCGATCGAGATCGTCGAGCACCTTAATGCGCACGCGCGCGTCGTGGGCGGGCCCTCCCCCGGTGTTGCGCACCTCTCCGAATATCCGGAGGCGCCCGTCGGCACGCACCTCGTGATCGTGCCGGGAGATCTTCAGGCTGGGAGGGAGGGCGGAGCGCGATCGCCGGGCTTTCTGCACTCGCAAGGCGCGCAATCCAGGGCGATCGATGGATGCCGATTGCAGATCGGTCGGTCCGGAGGACTGGGGCGAGGTCACGTCGGATCGGGAGAACGGGGGAGAAACCTCGAGGCTGGCGTCGGTGCGTGGGGATGCCTCGACGTCCCCCTCCCCATTTGCGCGGCTCTTCAACACGACACCGGTCACGATCAGACCGCCGAGGATCACGATCAGAGCCGTCCCCATCCACGACGAGGATCGCGGTGTCTCGGTGACGGATGGTGGGGCGCCGGCGGGCCGGGCCGGCCGCTGCCCGCGAGGCTCCGGCCGCCCTGTGCCGCCCGGGCCGACGGTGCCGCCGGCCGGGGCCGGGAGGGTCGCCGATGCCTCGGAAGCGCCGATGGCGCGATCGAGTTCCTTGAGAAACGCGTCGTAACTCTGGAATCGTTCACCGGGACGCTTGGCCATCATCCGTTGAATCAGGGCCGAGATCGGATAAGGCACGGTCGGGTTCGCCGCGCGCGGCGGACGCAGCGGATCGTTCATGTGACGGACAATCATCGCCACCGGCGTTGGTGCCTCGAAGGGGAGCTTGCCGGTTACCAGGTGGTAGAAGGTTGCGCCGAGCGAGTAGAGGTCGGCCCGCGCATCAATTTCGAGGCCCTGGGCCTGTTCGGGGGAGATATAGCCAGGAGAGCCCAGGATCTCTCCGGTCGCGGTCAGTTGGGTCTGGGACTGCGAGACCTTGGCGAGACCGAAGTCGGTGATCTTGACGACCCCTTCCTCAGTCAACATCAGGTTGCTCGGCTTGACGTCCCGGTGGATGAGGTGGCGTTGTGCTGCGTGTCGCAGCCCCTGGGCCGCCTGGTGCATGTAGCGGGCCGCCAGGAGCGGGTCGAGCGCGCCCTTCTCCTTGATGATCACATCGAGCGACTCCCCCTGGATCAATTCCATGGCGAAGAAGGGGGTCGGCCCTTCCTGTCCAATCGCGTAGATCTGGGTAATGTTCACGTGATTGAGAGCAGCCGCCGATTGCGCCTCGCGTTTGAAACGGGCGACGAAATCGGGATCGACCGTCAGAGCGGGCAGAAGTGTCTTGAGGGCGACCGGTCGCTGCAGTGCTTCGTCGTAGGCGCGGTAGACGATCCCCATGCCGCCGGCGCCGATCACGCCGTCGACACGGTACGGGCCGAACCGTGCGGGGTGGCCCGGCGTAGCGTCGTTCGCTGCTTTGCTGGGATCGTCGGTCATCTCTCCCCCGTCACCTGCCCGTGACCATCCCCACCGCCGGGAGCAGTCGTCACTTTTTGAACATGCTCAGGAGACCCTTCTTGCCGCCCGAATCCAGCGCCTCCAGACCTTCGCGTGCCAGGGATTGTTCGGGGTCCCACTGGAGGGCTTTCTCATACATCGAGCGTGCCCGGGATTCGCGATGACCGCGGGCATAGAGCGCGCCGAGGTGCGCGTAGATGTCGGCGTCGCTCGGATCGATCTTGAGCGCCTGGAGGAAGCTCTCCTCGGCATCCTTCTTCCAGCGTGGGTTCTTCGACTGCGTCAGGCCGAGGTAATGCCAGTGCTCGGCGCGCTTCGGGTCCTGGTCGCAGGCGTTCCGAAAGAAGGTAACCGCCTCGGCGAAGTGTCCCTTTGAAAAGTTCTCCTTTCCGGTCTTGAAGTTTATCTTCGCCAGATCGGCCGGCTCGATCCTCTTCTGGTTCGATGAGCTCCGCGCGGCGAGGTCCTCGTCGTAGTTCTTGCGTGCTTCCTCGGTTCCCAGAGTCGAATAGGCCTGGGTGATATGGGCGAAGACCTTCTCCGCCTTCGCCTTCATATCCTCACGTGTGAACTTGTCGGGGTGGAACTGCTTCGCCAGTCCGTAGTAGGCGCGCCGGATGTCATCGTTGCCTGCGCCCTTAGCGATCCCGAGGACGGCGTACAGATCGCTCTCGTTCATCTTCTCGAAGCGGGCCAGCATCTCCTGCTCCAGATCGGGTTTGGTGGCGGGGCGGACTCGTTCGACGCGCGGGGGCGTGCGGGCGGTTGCAGGTCGACGCGTCGCCGGTGCGCCGCCGTTGCCCGGTACGCGGCTTTTCAGCACGCCCCCCGGTCTACGGCCCCGAGTGGCCACTACCGGCCGTGCGCCCGCGGCCTGTTTCACAGCACCCGCCGATGTGGATGCGCCCGCCGGTCTGGCAGCGCCTTCCGATGCCGCGGCCGGCGTTTCGATAGCCACGGCCGGCTTCCCCGGTACGTCGAGGATGCCGGCCATCATGAGGCCAAAGAGCGCCCTCAAGGTCGTCTCCTCCCCCATGGGGCTGACGATGCAGATCTCGCGCATGGTCGCCGCTCCGTCGACGCGCGACATCGTGTACCCCTCGGCCGGATTGAGGGGGACCGACTGGTACCCCTCGGGGGGATGGGGTGACAGCCTCACCTTCCCGTCCATCGGCCCGAGGCGCGATCGGATCCATGTGATGTCGGCGATATCCCGCGACCACTCGAGGAGAAGCAGGGCCGTGCTCAGCCCGGTGTCGAGCTGCTCGCGGAAAGGCAGGCCAGCCTGCTGGAATTCGAAGGTGCCGTCCTTGAGCAGCATCGCCCCGTGGGCGACGCGCCGGATATGCTCCTGAGTCAGCTCGATCAGCCGCTGGCGGGTGAGGAACCCCAGGCGGACGAGAGTTGTACCCAGAAGCTCGTCCGGTTTCTTGGCCGTCGAGGCTTCGCGAAGCTGTTCATCGGTCACGACGCCGCGATCACGCATCAGGGCCGTCATGCTCTCCGACCCGTGGGTGCTGGCCGAGAAGCGGACCATGACGCCGGCGTCGATGAAGATCTGGCGGGTGACGGTGCCGAACTGCAGCCGAAGGATTCCGGACGCTTTGCGGCGCTGGATCTCGTTCAGGATGTCGGCCGGGATGCATCCGGCGAGCTTTCCCTGCATGCGTCGGCTCCTCAGTGGACCAGGCGGAGGATCCCCCGGAGGCCGGAGAGCGGATCGGCCCACTCCATAATTTGTGTTACCTGTTTGTCCCGTGCAAGTGTTCCCGGGTGAGGGATTCTCCCCACGCCTGGCGCAACTCGCGAAGCGTGTACCGGGTGGCGCGCTCGAGGGCCTCTTCGGCTCTGATCCCTTCCCCCATTGACTCGAGGGCATCGAGGATGCGGAAGAATCTCTCATGCTCGATCAGGTGCCCCACGAACGAAAGCGAGGAGGGGTATGAGAACCTGGTTCCCCAGGCGGCCTTGTCCCCGAGGGAACGGTACTCCTCCGCGAGGCTCCGGCCGACGGCCGCGGGAGTGGTGCGCCCCTCCACATGCTGGGCCAGTCCCTCGTGGAGCCAACGGGGGGCGGCTCCCCGGCTCTTTCCCGAGACGAAAGCGTGGGTCAGTTCGTGGATCAGGACCGCACGCGCCTTTGAGTCGAGCCGCTTGAGGCCGGCGATCGGAACGCGGATCTTGCCGTCGAACAGACCGCCGACGTTTCTCTCGGCGAGGGTCGCTTCGTGGAACTGCCGCTGTGGGTAAACGATGACCGTGATCGGCTGGCGCGGGTAATAATCAAACCGGTTCACCATGGTCGAGAACTCATCCTCGAGATACTGCAGGATTTCGGCTCCCAGATCGGCCCCTGCGATCTGACCGTCATACTTGAGGGTGAAGTGGGCCGCATCGGATCGCTGGTATCTCTCCTCAATCTCGTGCTCGCGGCGAAGCTTTTCAAGACGCTTGCGGACGGGGTCGCCGGGATGGGTCGCCTGCGACTTCTCCCAGGCCTCGATGGCGTCCTCGGGACGCTCCTGGCTATAGTAGACGTCACCGAGCAGCAGTAGCAGGGAAGGATCGCGAGGATGATCGAGAAGCGCCTGTTCGAGGGTGGAACGGGCATAAATGTCCTGACCCTGAGCGAAATACGTCGCGGCGAGACCAAGCTGCGCGACCGCATCCTGCCGGTCGTGATCATGCGCCTCGCGGAACCGAGACTGGGCCAGGGCGAGATTCCGATCACGATAGGCCCGTTCGCCGAGGTGGTTGAGCAGGGCGACGATCTCGCGGTTTCGTTCCTTCCGCCCGTCCGGGTTCTCCCGCAGACGTTTCTTCAGTGCGTCGATGCGGGTCTGGATCTCGTCCTCCGTGAGATCCTTTAGAGATCGACGCACCTTCGGCGCGGTCGGCTCACGTGAAAATTCAAGCTGGACCTTCACCGGCGGGCGGCTGTCAGGGCCCGGTTCCGTCTCGATCCGGAGCACATCGGTGCGCGGCACCACGAGGGTGCCGCTCCCCTGATGGATGATCAGGTTTTCACCCCGCTCCTCCCACGCATCGGCCAGGATCGTGCCGCCGTTTCTCAGATGGATGATATCGGCGTCGACCCGTGCTGCGACGACGAGCAGCAGGAACGACATGGCGGCCGGGAGCAGGAGCGAGCGATGCCTCATCGGGATCAGGCCGGAGGGCGGAACCGGGTGATCGGGATAACGATCGGCGTCACGCCCGATTCGGTGTAGGCCACCGGCAGGTCGGAGCGCGCCCCATCGGCTGCACCGGAAGTGGGATAGAGTCCCCAGCAGATGCGAAAACAGGCTCGCCCCTTGAACGAGAACGGCACGATGAACAGTGAGCCTCGGTCACCGGACCAGGCGCGGATCGAGCGCAGGGTGTCGGCCTGACAGGCGATCATCAACTGCATCGTGTAGCTGTCCGGGCGCTCGGCAACGACAAGATCCTGAAAAATCCGCGCGGCTCGATCGGGATCCCCTTCATCGAGGATCTTGAGGGCCGATGCGTAGCGGGACGGGTCTTGAAACGGTGAGACCGAACCGCGCGGCGGGTCGGCCGGAGGAGATTCGGGGATCGGGACGGCGGCTGTGGCCGGCCGGCCGGGCCCGGTCGCCACGCCGGCCCCCCCAGGCCTCGCCCCGTCCTTCTCCGGGGACCGCTCACGGATCTCCGCCATGGTTCGGGGACCGTCGCTCATGCGATCCGGTTCGGAGCCGGGCATTCCGGTTTGCGTCGGACCGGTCGCAGTGGCATTCGTCCCCGGAGTTTCCTGCGCCACGGCGCGGGTGCCGGCTGCCTGTCCGGCGTCGGCCGTCTGCATTCCGTCACCCGCCTCCTCGCCAGTCATTGCGTCGTCGTCCGGATTCCCATCAACCTGCTCCGGTCCGGGAGAGTCGATCGCCGGCATCGACGCCTGTGTGTCACGCGCCTCGGGAGGCGGGGCGGTGCTCGCGATCGGCCCCGCGTCCCCGGTCTCACCGCTGTTGCGCATGATGTAGATGAGCGCCGCGCTGATGATCACGACGGCGGCGGCGGTCAGGCCGAGCCAGCGCGTCCAGCGCGAAGATGGCTCCTCATCGGATGAGACCTTCCCGTCAAATGTGAGTTCCACCGGACCGAATGCAACCCGTTCGCCGGTCTGGGGGTCGATCTGCCACTCCGGGTCGTCCCTCCGGGTGCGCTTCGGCGCCGTGGTGACGTCGGCGAGGGGCGGATCGGGGTCAGCCGGTGCCTGCTCTGCCGCAGGGTGTACTGTGTCGTTCACGCGCGGGTGGGGTTCCTCCATTGCGCCGATGATGGGGGAGGTGCCACCCGGCTCCGACTCACCCGTTCCCGCCGCACTCACCGGCTCCGGGGAGTCGTTGATGAAAGGGATCTCCCGTTCCCGCGCTGCCGGGAGAGGCGGCTCGCCGGTCGGGGCCGTCGGGACGAACCCCTCGACAATTGTCTGCTCCGGTCCGGTTTTCTGATCCTGCGGATCATCCTGAGGATTGGGCTGAAGATTGGGCTGAAGGTTGGGGGCAGTGAGGGGGTGGACCGGGTCCGCTTCGAGCGGTAAGTCGAGGAGAATCGGCTCCAGAGGCGCGACCTCCGGCGTGATCTCGATCCTGCGGCCAGAAACGGCGTCAGCGCGGGGTGGCGATCCGACGAGCCGTGACATCCCGAGGATCTCGAGGGCCAGGAACAACTTGCTGACTGTGAAATCGTCGAGCGCCGTGCGGCTGCTCAAATCTCTGAGGGTCTGTGAACCGTCCATGTAACGGGCGACACGGGCAAGCGTCGGATCGAGCCCGAGCGCCTCCAGGCCGGAGACCAGGTCATCGGTCGGCGTGTAGACCGATTCCATCGAACCGAGTTGACGGACGATCCACTGTCGGTCGTGGGCCTGCATCAGCGCGTCGAAGATGAGTCGTCGGGTCGGCAGGCCGAGCGCCGTCACTTCAGGAGGCAACGGGCCGGGGTCGCACTCGTAGTGCCCCGACGTGAGGAGGAAACAGCTGTTCAGGATCTGACGGACCTGATCGCGTGCTCCACGGACGAGTTCGGCCGGGGTCAGGAAGCCCATTCCGATCAGCGTCTTGCCGAAGGAAGCGC
>JAPUIN010000429.1 GCA_027297005.1 Acidobacteriota bacterium | reverse complement strand
CAGTCCACACCCCATGATTCCGACCTTCTTGATCGACATCGTTCTCCCTGCCTCCCTATGAATGACGCGCCGGGACTCGCCGCCCGGCGATCGCCGGTCCCGCGCCGCAGGTACCGCCGGCGCAAAGACTCACGATGATTTACTCGAGCCGGCCGCCTCGACCACGATGGCGATCCCCTGGCCACCGCCGATACAGGCGCTGGCCACGCCGTATCGACCGCCTCGCCGGCGAAGTTCCATTAACAACGACAGGACGAGGCGTGAACCGGTCGCCGCGAGAGGGTGACCGAGCGCAATCGCACCGCCGTTGACATTGACCTTGTCGCGGTCCAGTCCCAGTTCCTTTTCGACCGCCAGATACTGGGCCGAGAACGCTTCATTAATCTCGAACAGGTCGATCTCCTTGAGCCCGAGCCCCGCCCGGTCGAGGGCCGCCCGGATGCTCGGCACCGGGCCGATGCCCATGATGCGCGGGGGAACCCCCGCCAGGGCATAGGTCACAAAGCGGCCGAGCGGCTTGACCTTGAGGCCGTGTGACACACGCGGCGAAACCACCGTCACCGCCGCCGCCCCGTCGACGATTCCGGAGGCGTTGCCGGCGGTGACGAACCCCTTACCACCGAACGCAGCCGGGAGCCTGGCGAGCGATTCGAGCCTGGTGTCCGGACGCCGATGGTTGTCCTCCGACACCACCACCTCGCCCTTGCGCTGGCGTACCGTGACCGGAACGATCTCCTCGGCGAACACGCCGCGGCGGAAGGCATCCTCGGCCGCCTGCTGGCTGCGGAGGGCGTAGTGATCGGCCTCCTCGCGGGAAATCTGGCGTTCCTGCGCGAGGTTCTCGGCGGTCTGGGACATCGAGAAACCGCAGTGCGTGTCGAGGAGGCTCGCCACCAGCGAGTCCTCGAGACGCACGTTTCCCATCTTCAGCCCCGAGCGCAGGCCGCGTGCCACGTGCGGTGCCTGGGTCATATTCTCCATACCGCCCGCAAGGACCACTTCCGACTCTTCGAGGGCGATCAGTCCGGCCGCGGTGGCGATCGACTGCAGCCCGGAACCACACAGTCGGTTCACGGTCAGCGCCGGAACCGTTTCCGGCAGTCCGGCCTTGAGTCCCACGTGCCGCGCGCCGTAGATGGCGTTAGCGCTGGTCTGCATGGCATTGCCGAAGACCACCTGGTCGACCCTTTCGGGGCTCAGGCCCGAACGTTTCAGCGCCTCGCGTGCGGCGATTGCGCCGAGCTCGGTCTCGCTCAGGTCGCGAAAATGCGTGTTGTAAGTGGCCATCGGCGTGCGGGCGCCGTGAACGATGATCGCGTCGTATTTCATGAATGCTCCTGTGGCCGTCCGATCCGATCGGTTAACCGGTGGTGATCGGCGCGTTTCACGGTGCTGCGGAAGTCGGCTGCCTGGACCTCGACGAGATGGCACATCTCGTGCAGCCGTGAACGCACCCGCTCGCCGATCCGGTCTTCCAGAGTCTGCATCCGGCGATCCGGCGGGCGATCGAGATAGTTGGTGGTGACAATGGTGGCACGCTTGGTGTTGTACCGGGTGGTCACGATGTGCGCCAGGGTCTCCTCGACCCAGGGGCTGAACTGCCGGCCGCCGAGGTCATCCAGCACCACCACCTCGGAATTCAGAACCGGCTGCAGCAGCTCCAGCTGGCTCATTCCAAGGTTGCGATCGAACGTCGCCTGCAGGCCACGCAGAAGGTCCTGAACGTCGACGAACAGGCAGCGAATCCCCTTGTCGATGATCAGCCTGCGCAGCGTGGCGACGGCCAGGTGAGTCTTGCCGACCCCCGGGGGCCCCATCAACAGCAGCCCCCGGTCGCTGAGCGGATACTCCTCCGCGTAACGCATTCCCAGAGCTTTGGCGTTAGAGAGCGAAAAGGCGTGATCGCCGTACGCATCAAAGTTCTTGAAACGGCACTCGGTGTAGCGCTGCGGGATACGGGCGACACGCAACCGGGCATCCAGGCTCCCGGCCTTCGCGGCGGGGGTCCGGCAGACGCACGGCCGAGCCCGGCTGGAGCCCTTGTCCTCGATGATGGTGAACCCTGTGCCGCCACACTGCTGACAGGGAGCTGGCTGTTCGTCGCTCATGGCGGAGCTCCCGGCTTCAGTTGAGATAGCCTTGCAATTGCTGGCATTTCTGTGATCGGTTGAGCTTATCGAGCGCCTGGGCTTCGATCTGGCGGATCCGCTCACGCGATAACCCCATCATTTCGCCGATCTCCTTGAGCGTCCGGGGCTCCCCTTCGTCGAGGCCGAAGCGCAGGCGCAGCACCTTCTGTTCCTTCGGATCGAGTTCGCCGATGCACGCGTAGAGATGATCCTTCAGAGACGAGCGCAGCAGCACCATGTCGGCCGATGGAATGACGTCCTGTTCGAGTTTGTCGGAAAGGTGGAACTCGTGCTCTTCATCAATGACGGTCGACAACGAAACATTCTCGTCCGCGACCTGCAGCAGATTGATCACTTCCTTCACCGGGATCTCCAGCTTCTGACCGATCTCGTCGGGCGTCGGGTGGCGCTCGAGGTCGAGAGTGAGCTGCGAGATCGTCTTGCCGATCCGGTACAGGAGATTGGCCTGTTTCTGGGGCAGGCGGAACGCGCCACTCTGATCGGAGAGGGCGTGGATGATCGCCTGCCGGACCCACCACACGGCATAGGTGATGAACTTGACGTTCTTATTCGGATTGAAGCGCTTGGCGGCCTCGATGAGGCCGATGTTCCCCTCGTTGATCAGATCGAGAAACGACAGCCCGCAGTTGCGGTACCGCTTGGCGAAACTGACCACGAAGCGCAGATTCGCTTCCACCAGTGTCCGCAGGGCTGGTTTATCCCCGTTCTGGATCTTCGCGCCGAGTCGTTTCTCCTCGTCGGCTGTGACCCGTGGAAGCCTGGAGATCTCCTGAAGGTACTTCTTCAGCGTTTCAGATGAGGACGACGCTCTCCTGCTGCCCGCCCGTTCCTCTTCCACCGTTTACCCCTTCTCAATTTTTATCGTGCGGCCCGGTCGCTTGACCCTGACGAGGGCCTCTGTCGGTTCGGTTGCGCCCCCTCGGCGACGTTGCTCAAGTTCTTCCTTAAGTCGAGCGAGAAAACGGTCGAACTCGTGCTGCATGCTCTCCATGCGTCCCCGCATGTTCATGATGATTTCGACGCCAGCA
>JAPUIN010000428.1 GCA_027297005.1 Acidobacteriota bacterium | reverse complement strand
TTACTTTCTCGAATCGGTCGATCATGTTCCCGGCGATTTCGAGGCCTACCGGCTGGTGAACGAGCGCTTCGCCGACGCCGTCATGGAGCACGCCCGCCCGGGCGATCGAATCTGGATCCACGACTACCACCTGATGCTGCTGCCGATGATGCTCCGCGAGCGCCTCCCGAGCGCGCGGATCGGGTTCTTCCTGCACATCCCCTTCCCCTCGTCCGAGGTGTTCCGCGTCCTGCCGCAGGCGGAGGAGATCCTGCGCGGGATCGTCGGCGCCGACCTGGTGGGGCTGCACACCTTCGACTACGTGCGTCACCTCACGACCGCGTACCGGCGCCTGTCCGGCAACGAGATGGAGGGGGACGCGATCGAGTGGGAGCGCGGCCGCTGCAGTCTCCGCGCCTTCCCGCTTGGCGTCGATGCGCGGAGGTTTTTCGATCTGGCCGCCTCACCGGAGGCGGAGCGCCGGCTCGCCAACTGGCGCCGGCGCGTCGGCGCGCGCAAGGTGGTGCTGGGGGTCGACCGGCTCGACTACAGCAAGGGTCTGCTCCTGAGGCTGGAGACGTATCATCGTCTGCTGCGCGAGGATTCGTCGAGGCGCAAGACGGCGGTCTTCATGCAGCTCTGCGTGCCGACGCGCAGCGCCATCTCCCGTTATAGCCGCCTCAAGCAGCAGGTCGAGCAGCGGGTGAGCGAGATCAACGGCGAGTTCGGCGAGATGGGACACATGCCGGTGCACTACATGTACCGATCGGTGCCACCCGAGGAGGTCGCGGCGCTTTACCGACTCGCCGACGTCGCGATGGTCACCCCCGTCCGGGACGGCATGAATCTGGTCGCCAAGGAGTATATCGCCTCACGCCAGGATGACTCCGGCGTCCTGGTGTTGAGCGAGTTCGCGGGGGCCGCCTCCGAGCTGGGCGAGGCCCTCGTCGTCAACCCCTGGGACGTCGAGGGAACGGCCCGGTCGGTCGCGCGGGCTCTCGCGATGGGGCCGGAGGAGCAGGCGAAGCGCATGGCGGCACTTCGCCGGCGCGTCGCATCGAACACCGCCGCACACTGGGCGCAGGGATTCCTCGAAGCGCTGGACGAATCGGCCGTGCAGCAGGAGATCCAGACCCCGCGGGACGAGCACCCCTCCTGGAAAGGTCGCCTGGCGCGTTCCTTCGCCGCAGCCCGCCGATCCCTGATCGTGCTCGACTACGACGGCACCCTGCAGGAATTCGATGCCGACCCTGCGGCGGCCCGGCCGGATGCCGAGTTGATCGCCCTGCTGACACGCCTCGCGGCGGCGGGTTCGATCGAGGTCGTGATCCTCAGCGGCCGCGATCGCGACAGCCTGTCGCGCTGGTTCGGCGGGTTGCCGGCGCACCTCGTGGCGGAGCATGGCTGCTATCTGAAGACGCGCAAGGGGCGTGGCTGGGAGGAACTCACCTCCGGTATCGATCCGACGCACCTGTCCGATGTCGCTGAGGTCATGGAGAGCTACGTCGCGCGGACGCCCGGCTCGTTCATCGAGCGCAAGCGATCCGGTCTGACCTGGCACTACCGCAGAGCGGAGGATCCGATTGCCTTGAGGCACGCCCGCGAGCTGGCCCACCATCTGACCGAGCACTTCGCGAACCGGCCGTTGCGCGTGCAGCAGGGCGCCTGCGTGGTCGAGGTACACAGCCAGGAGATCGACAAGGGGTGGGCCTACCGGACCATTCTCAAGCGCCTCGGGAAGTTCGACTTCGTGATGGTGGCCGGAGACGATCGCACCGATGAGGATCTGTTCGAGGAGGTCGCACCGGACGCATGGTCGATCAAGATCGGCACCGGCCCGAGCGCCGCCCGGCACCGTCTCGACTCGCCGGAGCGGCTCCGCGCCCTTCTCGGTGCCGCACTATCGCGCCGCGAGGAGTCGCGACGCACCCACAAGCCCACCCCGTCCGCCAGCAGCGGCAGCGGGTCGCGCCAGACACACCTGGCCAAGCCCGGCTTTCCGGTCGCCTTCACCGAGGACGACCTGGGTGACAGCTGAGCGGCCTGGTCACGCCCCTTTATAGATATCCATGATCGAGCGGAGGAGTTTGACCGCCTCCGCCTTCGGACGCTGGAACGAGTTGCGGCCGATGATCGAGCCGAACCCGCCGCCGTCCCGGATCGCACGAGTCTGCTGCAGCAGCTTCTCGTCGGTCGTCTTCGAGCCACCGGAGAAGATCACGATCCGCCGGCCCGCGAACGACGACTGCACAACGTGGCGCACCCGATCGACCAGAGTCTCGATCGGCACCTTCTCCTTCTCGTACACCTTGCGAGCCGCGTCCTGCTCGATATGCGCCGAGGGGAGCTTCACCTTGATGATGTCGGCACCGATCTGCGCCGCGATCTGCGCCGCATAGGCCACCACATCGATCGCCGTCTCCCCCTGCTGTGAAAGCTGCGAACCGCGCGGGTAGGACCAGACAACGAGGGCGAGTCCAGCCGCTTTCGCCTCACGTCCCAGAGCCCGGACCTGCTCGTACATGCGGCCGGCGTGCGCGGAGCCTGGGTAGATCGTGTAGCCGATGGCGGAGCAACCGAGCCGCAACGCGTCGCGCACCGACCCGGTCTGCACCGACAGCGGATCCTTCTCGTCGTGCAGCGACTCATGATTGTTGAGCTTCAGGATCAGAGGAATGTCACCAGCGAACGACCCCGCCCCGGCCTCCAGAAACCCGAGCGGTGCCGCATAGGCACTGCACCCCGCCTCGAGCGCCAGATCGAAGTGGTAATGGGGATCGTAGCCGGGAGGATTGGGGGCAAACGAGCGCGCCGGCCCGTGCTCGAACCCCTGGTCTACGGGCAGGATCACCATCCGTCCGGTACCTCCCAGAGTGCCGTGATTCAGCATCCGGGCGAGGTTCGTCTTCACCCCGGGGTTCTCGCTCTCGTAGTGGGACAGGATGGTCCGAATCCGCTCCTTCATGATCCTCCCTCTTCTTCAGTCGCCACGATCATCAACGGGTGTCAAGATCGTTGGTCGATTTCTCATGGATTATCCCGCCTTCTCACCAGCCAGCATCCGCTCGTAAAGCGTCACGTCATCCCGGCTGCCGATCGCCAGTGGCACCCGCTGGTGGAGAGACGCCGGCCGCACGTCGAGGATACGCTGCCGGCCGGTGCTTGCCCGTCCTCCGGCCTGCTCGGTGATGAAGGCGAGCGGCGCGCACTCATACAGGAGGCGCAGCTTTCCGTCGGGATACTTTGTGTCCCCCGGGTAGAAAAAGATACCCCCCTCAAGCAGCCCGCGGTGCAGATCGGCGACCAGCGCACCACCGTAGCGCAGCGAGTAGGGCCGTCCTGACGCCCTGTCGACGTCGGTCAGGTGATCTACGAAACGCCGCACGCCCGGATCCCAGCCTCTCGCCCGCCCCAGGTTGGCACTGTAGTAATGGCC
>JAPUIN010000427.1 GCA_027297005.1 Acidobacteriota bacterium | reverse complement strand
CGCATCTCGATTGGACCGTGGCCCGCAGTCCCGTTTTCCTGTCGATCGGTACGTAGACCACGTTGGCGGGCCGCTGGAATTTCTCCACCGGCCGACCGGCATGCGCCACACGCATGAAATCGATCCAGATTGGCAGGGCGGCACGGGATCCGGTTTCCCGCTCGCCGAGAGATTTCTTCTGATTAAAACCGACCCAGACCCCGGCCGCGAGGGATGGACTGAAGCCGATGAACCAGGCATCGGCGAGATCGTCCGTCGTCCCGGTCTTGCCGGCGAGCGGGCGCTTGAGGATGGCGGCCGCGGCGCCGGTCCCGGACTCAGTCACGCCCTGGAGCAGGTAGGTCATGACGTAGGCGACGTCGGCCTGAATCGCCTCCGTGACCTTCGGCTTCGCCTCCTCACGCATCTTCCCGTCGCGGTCCGTCACGTAGCGGATGAAATGGGGATCGATCCGAACACCCTGGTTGGGGAAGATCGAATAGGCCGTCGTGAGATCGATGAGGGAGACCTCCATGGTGCCGAGCGCCATGGAAGGGTAGGGTCGCAGCGGAGTCGTGATTCCCATCTTGCGGGCGATCCCGATCGTAGGGCGGTAGCCGATCTGATTGAGAAGCTTCACCGCGGCGATATTGCGTGACTTCTCGAGCGCCTCGCGCAGGGTCATGTTCCCATAGTACTTTCTGTAGTAGTTGTTCGGCTGGTACTCATCCTCCGTCGCCGGATCGATGAAGACGGTCGGCTCGTCGAAGATCCGGTCGGCCAGCGACATCCCGGCATCGAGGGCGGCGGTGAACACGAACGGTTTGAACGCCGAACCCGCCTGGCGCTTCGACTGGACGGCGCGATCAAATTCGCTGCGATCGAAGTCGTAACCGCCCACGAGGGCACGGATCTCTCCGGTGGCCGGATCGATGGCGATCAGCGCGGCCTCCACCAGTGGCACCTGGTCGAGAGTGACCGCCAGGCTGGCCGTCTCGTCGTCGATCTCGTTCACGAGGAAGGGTGCGACATCGCCGACCTTGAGGGCGGTTGTGAGGGACTTCGATTTCGTCCATGCGATTGCCTTGGGTGTGAGCGTAGCGGTGTATTCGCCGAGACGGACCATCCCCTCCTTGCTGCTGATTTCGGTGATGACTCCGTGGCGCAGCGTGCCGACGACGGGCGGCCGGCTCCAGTCGGGATGGACGTAGTCCCCGAGATCGGGATGCTCCTCGAGGACATTCATCGTGATCGGCCGGAACCCCTGGCGCTTGTCGAGGGTGCGGAGCCCTTCGAACACGGCGCGGTTGGCGCCCGCCTGCATGACGGGGTCGAGCGTCGTGTGCACCTCCAGACCCTCCTCATAAAGCGCCACGTCGCCGTATTTCGCGTTGAGGTAACGTCGCACCTCCTCCACGAAGTACGGCGCGAGGTCGTCTTCGGTCTGGCGACGGTTCACTTCGATTGGCGTCTCGCGCACCGCATCGGCGGTCGCGCTGCTGATCTTGTTCTCCTTGACCATGCGGTTGAGCACGTGGTTGCGGCGCGAGAACGCCCGCTCGGGCGATCGGAAAGGGGAATAGGACTCCGGGCGCTGGATCAAGCCTGCGAGGAGGACGGACTGAGGCAGGTCGGCCTGACGAACCGGCTTGTTGAAGTAGTGCTGCGATGCGGACTCGATTCCGTAGCGGCCGTGTCCCATGTAGACCTGATTGCAGTAAAAGGTGAGGATTTCGTTCTTGGTGAACGTCTTCTCGATCTGCAGGGCGAGGACCATCTCCTGCAGTTTCCGCCGGATCGTTTTCACGGGCTTCAGGAAGAGTGAGCGCGCCAGTTGCATCGTGATGGTGCTGCCCCCTTGCGCCTTCCGCGCCCTCAGGATGTCCATTATGATGGCGCGTGCGATTCCCCTCGGATCGATCCCGACATGGTCGAAAAACCTGGCGTCCTCAGTGGCGATGAGAGCGTCGAGGAAGGCCTGGGGGATCTGATCAATGCCGATGACGATTCGCTTCTGGGATCCGAACTGGTGGAGGATGGATCCGTTGGCGGCGTACAGTGAGGTGACCACCGGCGGTCTCCAGTCCTGCAGGTGGCGGACCTCCGGGATGTCGAAGGTGAGAAAGTATCCGAAGAGCGAGCCGCCGGCGGAGGCGACGACGAAAGAACCGAGCACGACGATCGCCAGTCCCTGGCGGGTCCTCCAGAACGAGGAGTGCGGGGGTTCGCCGGCCTGGCCCCCTCCCCCGGTCGATTCCTCGGACGAGGGGCCCCTGTCTCCCGGGGTCATCCCTGGTGTGGAGGACGGGTCGTACGAAGGACTGTCGTTCGGATCGGGATCGATCAAGCGTGCTCCTGATCGGCTCGCCACAATGGGCCGGACCGCGCGGCCGGATTCCGCTGCGCGCGTGGCCCGACGATTCTCACGGCGACGCAAAGTATACACGAAGAATCGTGCTGTGACCGGTCGGCGGCTTACCGGCACCGACGCGGCAACTCCTGCTGCTTCAATATGATGCAATTGTCCGTGGATTCAAGTTCCGACCGGTGCGCCCTGTCGATCATCATCCCCGCGCTCGATGAGGCGGAGGCTCTTCCAGGTCTTCTGGACAGCCTCGAGCGGCAGGAAGATTCCCCCCGTTTCGAGGTCATTCTGGTCGATGGCGGGAGCCGTGATGGCACCGCAGATCTGTTCTGCGACAGGTCGCGGGAGTGGAGCGGGCGCGGCCGGCCCGCGAGGGTTCTGGTGGCCGAACGCGCGGGGCGTGCACACCAGATGAATACCGGAGCGCGTGCCTCGGTGGGTGAGGTGCTTCTCTTTCTGCATGCCGATACGCATCTCCGCGCCGGGGCGGTCCGTGCCCTCGCCGGCGCGCTCGACGATCCGCGGGTCGTCGGCGGGGGCTTCCGGCATCACTACCGCGAAACGAACGCTCTGCTGAGGGTGATCTCGTTCTGGGCGACGGCGCGATCTCTGCTTTTCGGCGTGCACTACGGGGATCAGGGGCTGTTCATGAGGCGATCCACGTTCGATGCGGTGGGCGGATTCCCCGACGTGCCGCTGTTCGAGGACCTCGCAATGTCGCGCGCGATCAAACGGCGGGGTCGCGTGATGACGCTACCGATGCCTGTCGACACCTCGGCCCGGCGGCTGATCCGCGGCGGCGTCTCCCGGACGTCGCTGAAGTTCTGCTGGATGAAGATCAGGTATGCGTGGGGAATGGACCCGGCGGATCTGAAGCGCCGCTACCCCGACGTGCGCTGAGGGCCGGACATGCTGGTGGAACTTGCCTCACCCTGGGCCCAGCCCTTCCCGCGTTCGGTGGGGTTGCCACCCACGGGGACCCTGGCATCGGGGAAGGTGCTTCGACTTCTGGCTGCCCGGGGGATCCCGATCGATCTCGTCTACAACGGATTCGCGTTAGAACCGGTGATCTCGAACGGCTGTTCCTTTCGGGTCGATCCGCGTGGCGAGGCACTCCCTGGCTCGCTGGTGCTGTGCGAGCGTGAGGGGTGGTGCGATCTTCTCCGCGTGCTCGGGGCATCGCCCGGCCAACCGCTCACGGTGGCCCTCGACCCGCACCCGATGGGGAGAGCGCAGATCGGGAGAGAGGATCTCATCGGAGTCGTTGTGTCGCCACGCGATTTGCCCGATCGTCTCGGACGACTCGCGGCCATGACCTTCCCGGCCTGGTCGCGCTGGGTGGCTCTGCGCTACTGGCTGCGGAAGATCGTCCGGGCGCCCGATCTCGGCGCCGATCCGGCCATTTCAGTCAGGGAGAAATACGCCGATCAGGTCCTGAGCTATAACGCGACGATCCGTGATCGGATGAACGTAACGGCGCACTCGATGCTCACGACATCACTCCGTGCCGGAGCGTCGATCCTGATCGGGGGTTGCGGTGCGGGTGGCGAGGCGCTGCAACTGGCGCGCGAAGGGTACAGGATCACAGCCCTCGATGTGCTGCCCCGGATGATCGAAGCGGCGCGCCGTAACGGGGTCGCGGCGGGTCTCGAGATCGAGTGGCTCTGCGCAGACTTGCGTCACCTCGATCTAGAGGCCAGGCGCTTCGATGCCGTCTTCATCACGCCCCTCGTCTACTCGTTCATCCCGGGGCGCGCGGCGCGCATCGACGCTCTGCGCGGCCTTGGTCGATACCTCGCGCCGGACGGGCGGGTCGTGTTCAGCGCCGCTCTGATCGATCGACCTGAACGAATCCTGCAGACGGGGATCTCCACGATCGTGAGAAGGATACGGAGATCACCGGGCGAGTTCGGTGACTGGTACACGCGCTTCATGTCTGCGCGCGGATCGATCCGGTTTTCGTACACCCACCTCTTCCTGCGTTTCCAGGTGGAAAGCGAGGCGCGGTCCGCGGGGTTCCGGATCGTACGCAGCCATGGTAGGGGACATTTTCTGGCGTCAGGATTCGCGGATCCCTGAGCCGGTTGCGACCGTGCGCCCGCACCCACGAGACCCCCTGCGTTACCCGGACATGCGCCTGGTCTCTCCGGGGTCGCGGGGACCGTTCCCAGTCTTTACCGGTGCGACGATTCGGCGTCGATCGCGGGCCAGAAATCGACATCCTTCTGAAAATGCAGGTAACGGAACGACAGGCCGGCCACTCGAGCGCGGACAGCGTCGATGATCTCGGGTCGCTGTTGCATCTGATCGACGACGTAAGGCAGGTTTCCGAGAAGGTCAGCGAAACACCCGCCGTTGTCGGGCCGCACCTCGGTCCGACTGTCCTTGCGCAGTCGATAGAACGCCGCCACGGGGAATGTCCCGACGACCGGTTCACCTGCCGTGTAAGTTCCCCGGAAGGGGGAACCCGCCGCGACCAGACCATCCGGGCGCCGGAGGAGGAGCGTGAGATCATCGCTGATCACCCGCCCCCGGGTGCTCATCGCCGCAAGGGTCGACTTTCCGGCGCGTGTCGGACCGTAGAACAGAAAGCAACGACCGTCACGAACAATGCTGGCCCCGTGCAGGAAGAGGCCGTTCTCCGTCAGGGCCAGCCAGGCGACGCAACTGCGGATGAAATTCTCCATCGCCCTCGGTGCCGGGTCAAGCGTCCCGGATCCGAGCGCGACCTGCCCGATCTTCCGATCCAGATCGATCCATGAGGCAAAGCGGTAGGACACGGCGCGGAACAATGGACCGTCGAGGGCCGTCAGCACGCGATATTCCTCCATCCGGGAGGCAAAGCCGGGCTCGACGAAATAATCGACCGGCGCGGCGAGAACCTCGACGCGCAGGGCGCCAGGGGGGCCGGGGGGGTCGGCCAGGTAGGAGGCGTAACGGGTCTCCATTTGCGTCGCGAGATCCTCCTCGAGTCCATCCAGCGTGATGGCGATCCCGGCCATCGCAATACAGAGGCTTCGGGATCCCGCTCGCGACCCGAGTCGGGCGAATTCCTCGACGGGCGGAGGGCGTGATTGAAACCGGCCGGTCATCTCAACGAACCTCCGCCCGACGATCGGGAAACGGTGGGAAGGGGTCTATCCTTAAGGTGTCCTGTTCCAGAATTCGTGTCATTCGCGGGGCCCGCAGCGGGCGAATGTAGCATGATTTCAGGGACGGGGCAGGCTCCTGGCACCGCGCCTCGTTTATCATGGTTCGCCGATGAGTGGGCGGGAGAGGGCGTGGGAGATCGTCGAACAGGCCGAACCCCGGTCAAGTCCACGGCCCATCCATGGAGGGGGGATGGCCGGTCTATTCAATCTGAAGACTGAGTTCGAGCCTAAAGGGGATCAGCCGGAGGCGATCCGCCGCCTGGCGGAGGGCCTCAGGGCGAACCGCCGACACCAGGTTCTCCTCGGCGTGACGGGCAGCGGCAAGACCTTCACCATGGCGAAAGTCATCGAGTCGGTGGAACGCCCCACACTCGTCCTTTCGCAT